>NZ_KV802690.1:771454-806293 GCF_001810785.1 Streptococcus sp. HMSC073F11 | reverse complement strand
TTTTTATTTTATCAATTTTGGGGTTAAAAGTCTAATCTTTTTCTGAGAGAATTCATCAAGTATCTATAGGGATGTAGATGGAATAAAAATATAGGATAGATATTCTAAGAGCATAAGAATATTTATCCTATATGTGTTTATGAAAAGTTGCTAGATATTTTATGAGCTCGTTTAAGGGTTTACTAACACTATTCTACTTTGTAGAAAAATCCCTCAGTACTACCATTGATGAGTTGGTGTCCAAACCATAAACGATCTTGTGTTGTATCAGATGGGTCAGTATAGCCATTATCTGAAGAAGAGGTGACAGACATGGTTATAGGGATTCCTGCTGGTAAAAAGGCAATAGCTGCACCACCAGCACCACCAGCTTTAGAAAGTAAACTTGCTTTAAGATAGCGGTCGGTTTCTTTAGCATGTTCAATTGAAACTTTGGAATGATCACTTACCAAGCCATTTTTATCGAAAGTAAATTCAATACCTGTACCATTTCTCCAAGTTCCTGCGACACTAGAAAAATCTCCATTTTGAATTGCAGAAATATCCATTCCTTTACTTTCTGATGGAAGGCTTATTTCTCCATTTATGAGGCTTGTGACAGATTTCCAAGAGAAAGACCTTATGTCAAGGTAAGGTGGTTTTGTCCCCAGTCCCTCATCTGTATCTGATTCTCTAACTAACTCTAACCGTGTTCTATCCTGATTCAACTTGTATAGTTTGACTTGGATTTGATTAGCAGATACTCGAGTAGATAATTGGAAATAGCCGTTTTCTAAAGGATTAAAATGAACGCGTTCTCCAATAAAGTCCAGATTATTTTCTGCATTGGTCAGTCGAATAACTTCGTCATTTTTAAGAGTTCGAATATCTAATAAATCGTAATAGTTAGAATACGTTTTTAGACCAATCAAAAGTTCGTCCGTACCATCTTGGTCTAAATCATACAAGCTATACTGTAATCCAGAATATTCGTTAGGATAAGTATTTTTTAAGTTTGCTTTTGAATTGACCTCTGTATGTGAAGCTGGTGAACCATCTAGTACTTTTGCATATTCTTTAAGGACAGTATTGTATAGGGTGTAGTCAGTTTTCTTCTCTTCCGATGTGGAAGTAGATGAACTGCTACTAGAAGTAGTTACTTCAGAACTTGCTGAGGGAGTGTTTTCACTCTGAGGTTGGCAAGCTGTTAGAAGAGAGATAGTTAAAATACTGGCACTGAATAGAAATAATAATTTTTTCATGTATTTAATCTTGCAATTCTAAACCTTGGGCATCTTGGTGCCATTTGCTACCAGTTTTGGAAGTTAAAACTTGAATAGTAATTATAATATTCCAAATAGCATCTGCTAGTAAAACAAATGGCATTAAAATAGGAATGATAGCTAGCAGAGTTATTCCGATACGCTTGTATCCTTGTTTAGAATTTCCGATGTAAAAATCGTAGCCACCGAGTGCTCCTAAAAAAAAGGCAAATAGGGCTGCGGCCAGTTTAGATTTATCACTCACTCCATTTGAATGTTGACTAGAGGTAGCTGGAGATGTGTTATCTATTTTTGAAACAATATACTCATCACCGTTTTGATAAAATTCTACGTAATCACCTACTTGTGGTTCAAAACCAAAACTTTTTCTTGAAATTGCAGTAAATTGGCCATTATTACCTTTTCCAACATAAACTGTTTCATCTTCAATTTTTATCACTTTGTTCATTTAATTGTCTCCTTAATCTATTTCTATTGTATGTTAAACCCACTCACCGTTGTAATTAACACGGTAGCCATCAGGTGTTGTCGTATTGATTGCCAATGCACCAGAGCTATAAGCATAATACCATTTACCAGATACCTTCATCCAGCCAGTTTTCATAGCGCCTGAGTCTTGAAGATAGTACCAGCTACCGTTATCTTTGACCCAACCTGTCTTCATCGCACCTGAGCCGTCGAGATAGTACCAGCTACCGTCTTTTACCCAGCCTGTTTGCATCCAACCAGAGTTGTCAAAACGATACCAAACACCATTGATTTTTCCCCAGCCATTAGTTGTATAGGAACCGTCGGCGTGTTTGTACCACCAACGAGAACCAGATTGTACCCAATTACCTGAGGTATTAGAATTCGAACCTGATTGAGTTGTTGTGTTAGTATTTGAATTTGTCGAAGGATTTCCGATAGTCACATCTTTTCTAACTTTAAAGACACGTTTTCTTGTATCAGTTAAGTCACCGTAAGGCGAACCAGCTTCTCCAGACATCTCCAAAATATATGTTCCATCTGGAAATTGTTCTGAAACAAAAATATCACCTTTAAATTGATTGCTATAAAATAAAGGTTGTAAAAATTGATCACTGACATCTTTAGTTAAGCCACTAAAAATGACAGCATCGTGACTTTGGTACACAATTTTTCCGGTCGCTTTATCAATCAAGGTAACATTTCCCTTAGCAGCATTATCACCTCCATGTGGTAGTGGCTCTGAAAGTTTTCCTTCGAAGCTAAGTCCAAAATAATCAATTTCAACCTTTGTAATTGTTGCTTCTATTTGTTTTTCAGTACTCGTATTCTCGCTAGCTGATACTTGATTAGCTGTGATAACTCCAGTGCCAAGAAGTGATAGAGCTGATATAGTTGCAAGTGTGAATTTTTTAGTTTGTTTGTGCATTCATTTAATACTCCCTATTTTTATTTGTTGTAAAGTAATCAGTTTGTCCAAAAACCTAGACTTTTTTGGACAAACTTGATAAAATTGAAGTGTAATAATAATCGGTCAAAATGCTTGATTTTAGAACATTTTTTCTAACGAAAACGGTTCTAAAAGAGAATGTATTTCTTGTCCAAAAAATCCTAGGTTTTTTGACAAGAACTATGAATTTTTTATCCAATTATGAAAGGTGCTTTTTGATACTCCTAAGATGTCTGCACCTTCTCGTAAGGTTATTTCTTTTTTCTTATATTGAGCTATCACATTAGGGAGATTATTTGGGACAACTAATTTTGGTCTACCGAATTTCTTCCCTTTTTTCTTTGCCTCTCGTATTCCTTCCATTTGTCTTTGTTTGATTTGTTCTCTTTCAAACTGTGCCACATAAGACAGAACTTGTAAAACGATATCGGAGATTAGTTTTCCTGTGATATTATCATTGCTATTCTTTGTGTTTAATAAGGGGAAATCTAAAACAGTTATATTTACTTTCTTTTTCTTAGTAATTGCTTGCCATTGTTCTAAAATTTCATCATAGTTTCTTCCCAATCTATCAATTGATTTAATAACCAATTCATCATTCTCTTTCAAGGTAGTTAATAATTTTTGATATTCTATTCTGTCAAAATCTTTTCTTGAAACGTAATCAATAAAAATATTCTCTTTTGATAATTTATTTTCTACTAAGGCTGAAAATTACCTATCAATATTTTGTTCTCTTGTAGATACTCGAACATAACCGTAACGCATAAGGCTACCACCTATCTTTTTATCTCTATTTTAGACAAAAAGAAAACTACCGCCCATAATGAGTGGTAGTTTGGTGTACTCTTTGCTACTGTATTTTTTTGCCAAGATTTTGTCTTGGATGCGTGAATAGTAGTGTTGGATAAAAAATCTTAAGGACTTAAAAATCCTTTTAAACCAACCTTTTTGATGTTTACAAAAATTAAAAACAGTATGTTCAATTTTTGCATGTTCATCATGGTGATTTATAGTTTCCTTTTATCTTATTTTCATTTTTATTTTATCAATTTTGGGGTTAAAAGTCTATTGTTAGTATAAATCCCCTAACATTAAATTACCGAAGAGATTTTCGAAGAGTACGAGTCTGGAACATGGAAACAGCAGTTGATTTCAAGAAACAAAAAAGAACAGCCGAAGCTGTCTTTTTATTATTATTTGAGACCGTATTTTTTGTTGAAACGATCCACGCGTCCATCTGCTTGAGTGAACTTTTGACGTCCAGTGTAGAATGGGTGTGAGTCTGATGAAATTTCCACACGGATCAATGGGTAAGTTTCGCCTTCGAACTCAACTGTTTCGTTAGAGCGTTTTGTTGAACCGCTAAGGAATTGGTAACCAGTAGTTGTGTCCATGAAGACAACTGGACGATATTCTGGATGGATATCTTTTTTCATTTTGCAATATTTCCTTTCTGCCATGGTCTCTTTGCGAGCCATAGATTGTTACCATACTAGTCTATCAGATTCTGAAAAGTTTGGCAAGTATTTTATCAGTTTTTAAGCAAGTTTTTTAACTTTTGGTAGATGATTTCGTTTTCTTCTAAACTATAGGAATTAGCACCGCTTGCTAGAGGGTGGCCTCCTCCATCATGTTCTTTGGCAATTTCATTGATAGGATGGATTTTACTACGTAAGCGAACACGGTAGTGGCCATCAGCCTGCTCCACAAAAATTCCCCAGAGACTGACGCTGTCAATGCGTCCAGGTGCACCGACAATGGCGGCAGTTTCAGCATCGGTAACATCGAATCGTTTTAAGATTTCCTGACTAAGGATAACGCGCGCCGCACCATTTTCATCCACTTCCAGATGATCGTAGATGTAGCCTTGAAGTTTAGCAATTTTATAACTCATAGTATCCATTTTGCGAGTGAGAGCCGCAAAGTCAAAGTTATGTTCTCTCAAATAAGCAGCAAGGCGAAGAGTCCGTGCAGTGGTAGAAGGGTAGAGGAAGCGACCTGTATCACCAACAATACCTGCAAAGAGCAACTCAGCAGCGTGATCGGACAAGGCCAGTTGGGTTGTTTGGGCAAATAGGGTAATCATCTCACTAGCGCTGCTTGAACTAGTATCCACCCAAGATAGGTCACCATATACATCATCATTTGGATGGTGATCAATCTTAATGAGAAAATCGCCTTGACTATAGCGCTTATCATCAATACGAGCAGTATTCGCTGTATCACAGACGATGACAAGGGCACCTTGGTAGGCACTATCTTCAACAGAATCCATTTCAGCCATCCAAGTAAGAGTTGGTTCATCAAAACCAACGGCTTTGATGGTTTTTTCTGGGAAATGATGTTTGAGAAGAGCTTTCAATCCCACCTGACTTCCCAAGGCATCTGGGTCTGGTTTCATATGACGGTGAATGATAATCGTGTCGTATTCTTTGATTTTTTCTAAAATTTGATGGCAAATGTCCATAAATAACCTCAATTCTTTCTCATTTCATTGTAGCACAAGAATTTTTATTTTTAAAATGAAAAAGATGTGATATAATGGAGAAAGATAAATTGAGGAGGACGATATGGCATTAGCAAAAATTGTATTTGCCAGTATGACCGGTAATACCGAAGAAATTGCAGATATTGTAGCAGACAAATTACGTGACTTGGGCTTGGATGTCGATGTTGATGAATGTACAACTGTTGACGCTTCAGACTTCTTGGAAGCAGACATCGCTATCGTTGCGACCTATACTTATGGTGATGGAGAATTGCCAGATGAGATGATGGACTTCTACGAAGATCTAGCTGATCTCAATTTGAATGGTAAAATCTACGGAGTGGTCGGCTCAGGAGATACCTTCTACGATGAATTCTGTAAAGCTGTTGATGATTTTGACCGTGTCTTTGTTTCAACAGGAGCAGAAAAAGGTTCAGAGTGTGTTAAAGTTGATCTTTCTGCCGAAGAAGAAGATATTGAACGCTTGGAACAATTCGCAGAAGAATTGGCTGCTAAAGTAGGATAAGCATAAACGTGCGCTGATGCAATCAATCAGTGCATTTTTCTTATCGAGAGTTGGGATTTTACTAGCCTATTTGGTGGCTTTTTGATACAATAATTCAAACAAAGGAGGAGACTGTATGGATTTAGATATTATTCGTCAAGAAATTGATCAAATCGACGACCAAATTGTCAAACTGTTAGAAAAACGAATGCATTTGGTTGAGGGCGTAGTTGCCTATAAGAAAGCTTCAGGTAAACCGATTTTAGATACTAAGAGAGAAGAAGTTATTTTTGAAAAGGTTAGAAGTCGTGTAGAGGACAAGCGCTATCAGGAGACTATTGTCGCGACTTTTTCTGACATACTCAAACGTTCGCGTGATTATCAGGATCAAAACATCAAATGAAAAAAGAACAATTTTATCCGCTAGGGATTTTTCTAGCTGCTATGTTGGGTGGACTTGTCCGCTACCTAGTTTCCACTTGGTTACCAGCCAGTCCAGATTTCCCTTGGGGCACCCTTCTTGCCAACTATCTAGGCATTTTCTGCTTGGTGTATCTTGTTAAGGGCTATTTAGTCTATAAGGGAACCAGTAAAGGCGTTATTTTAGCACTGGGGACGGGCTTTTGCGGAGGTTTAACAACCTTTTCTAGTCTCATGCTTGATGCTGTGAAACTGCTTGATACAGGGCGTTATCTTAGCCTAGTCTTGTATCTCATTTTAAGCGTGGGTGGAGGCCTGCTCTTGGCTTACTATTTGGGGAGGAAGAAATGGTAATCGTCTATCTTGCAATTGCTTGTGGTTTCGGAGCTTTAGTGCGCTATTTCTTTTCCCTCTATAATCAAGCTTCTAAATTGCCACTCGGAACGCTCATAGCCAATCTTTTAGGTTGTTTTTTAATTGGATTATTCTACAATCATGTGGAGTCTAAGGAAGTCTATGCTATCCTAGCGACAGGTTTCTGTGGTGGGTTGACGACCTTTTCAACTCTGAATGACGAGCTGCAAAGACTAATCAGTGACAAGAAGGTATTTTATAGCTATTTAGCCTCAACATACATAGGCGGTTTTCTAGCGATTTTTTTAGGAATTCTGCTATAAATTTCTTTACTTTTAGGTGGAAATTTGGTAAACTGTATCTTGTGTGTAATGGACGCACAAAAATACAGTTTATCCGCTGAGGAAGGTTCCTCAAGATTGACAAAGATAGGAGAATAAAATGAATCCATTAATCCAAAGCTTGACTGAAGGTCAACTTCGTACAGATATCCCATCATTCCGTCCTGGTGACACTGTTCGTGTACACGCGAAAGTTGTCGAAGGTAACCGTGAACGTATCCAGATTTTTGAAGGTGTTGTTATCGCACGTAAAGGTGCTGGTATCTCAGAAAACTACACAGTTCGTAAAATCTCTAACGGTGTAGGTGTTGAGCGTATCTTCCCAATCCACACTCCACGTGTTGAAAAGATCGAAGTTGTTCGTTACGGTAAAGTACGTCGTGCGAAATTGTACTACTTGCGTGCACTTCAAGGTAAGGCAGCTCGTATCAAAGAAATCCGTCGTTAATTCGACTAAAAAACTCTGCTTACCCAGCAGAGTTTTTCTCTAGCTCCCTTAGTTCAATGGATATAACAACTCCCTCCTAAGGAGTAGTTGCAGGTTCGATTCCTGCAGGGGGCATTTTTAGAAATGTAAACAAATACAAAGAAAATTCAAAGTGTTTATTTAAAGGCAATCATCACAAGTTCATTTTTAAAAATAATTAAGTATTTTTTGTCTTTTTGACCAAATCATGACCAAATTTTGACCAAAAATTATACTTTGGTCAATGACTATAGAATAAAATGGATCATGAAAATGTCTTTGATTTATAGTAGTGTTAAAAAAGGACTTCCTTTATTGGAATGTCCTTATTTTTATTGATTATGGAATTGACAAATGAGGTTAAGGTTCAGATCTATGAACTCAGAAAGCAAGTACAAATCCTTGAATTATCAAATTAAGTGCACATTTTCTCGAACTCATCCTCTAGAACTTCACTTCCACCTAAAACAAGGTGTTTTGCCAGTTTGTCAAGCGACGTCTAGCGCCATAGAGCCCTACGACTTTACAAGACACCACTACTTTAACATAAAGAAAAAGTAGTGAATACTCTCTCCCGTCGGAAATTTCTTCACTACTAATCTTAGTATGTTTTCTACAGCAAAATAGGCTCCATAATCCCTATAGTGGTTTTACCCACTACAGAAATTATAGAGCCCTTTTCTTTTACCTTTTCTGAAAAAGGAGTATAATAGGGGCGAAAATATAAAATCGTTTTAATGATTTAGAATCGAGGAAAGGATTATGAGTAATTCTAGTCAGAAAGGTGCTAAATTAGGGACCTGTGCCCCTGATCAGGTTTATCAGGTGTTGCAAACAAGTCCTCAAGGCTTAAACTCACAAGAAGTCCAGAAAAGGCAGGCGACTTACGGGCCTAACCAATTAAAGGAGAGTAAACAAGAACCTATTTGGTTGACTTTTGTCAGACATTTTACCAGTCTCATGGCCCTCTTATTGTGGGTTGGTGGCTTTATCGCTATGCTTTCTCATAGTCTAGAGTTGGGGATTGCTATCTGGTTGGTCAACATTATTAATGGTCTCTTTAGTTTTATTCAAGAATATAGAGCAAGTCAGGCTACGGCAGCCCTTAATAAGCTTCTTCCATCTTACACACGGGTTCTTCGGGATGGGAAGGAAGATAAGATTCTTGCTCAGGACTTGGTGCCAGGGGACTTGGTTTTCATTGAAGAAGGAGACCGTATTTCTGCAGATGGACGCTTGATTGCTGTGACAGATTTGCGGGTTAATCAGTCTGCTCTTACTGGTGAGTCTAACCCTATTTACAAGTCAGACCAAGCGGATTTAGATCCTGAAAAAACCGAGTTAGAATATGACAATATGGTGTTTGCTGGAACTACAGTTTCTTCTGGGTCTGGGTGTTTTATAGTATCTGCTATCGGAATGGAAACAGAGTTTGGACAAATTGCAGATTTGACACAAAACCTTACTCAGGAAAAAAGCCCTCTTCAGAAAGAATTAGATCATTTGACCAAGCAAATTTCAGTAATTGCAGTCTCTATTGGTCTCTTCTTTATGGTTGCAGCAACCCTATTTGTTCACCAACCTTTGTCTCAATCCTTTATCTTTGCCCTGGGTATGATTGTTGCCTTTATTCCTGAGGGGCTTCTTCCCACGGTTACCCTATCTCTAGCCATGGCCGTTCAGCGCATGGCTAAGGATCATGCTTTGGTTAAGAAGTTGTCTTCGGTTGAGACTCTTGGAGCGACCTCTGTTATTTGCTCAGATAAAACAGGGACCCTAACTCAAAACGCCATGACAGTTAATCATTTATGGACCTTGTCAGGTAATTATGAGGTAACTGGACTAGGTTATGCACCAGAAGGGCATATTGAGAAGGATGGCCGCCCTGTTTCTCTGAAGGAGAATGACCTCGTGAATCGTTTGGTTCGCTTTTCTCATTTGGCTAGTAATGCACAGGTTGTGGAACCTAGTGCTGATAATCCCAATTATACGATTTTAGGTGATCCGACTGAGGCTTGTCTTAATGTTTTAGCCGAAAAAGCAGGGATTAATTTAAATGAAAATCACGCTTGGGCTCCTCGTATCAAAGAAATTCCCTTTGATTCTGATCGTAAACGAATGACAACGGTACATAGTCTCGAAAAAGGTCTAGATGGCAGTCACCATATTTCCATCACTAAGGGTGCGCCTAAAGAAGTGATGGAACTTTGCTCAGACTATTATGATGGTCAAGGGGCAATCAAATCTATGACTGCTGCAGAACGTCAGGCTATTCTTGCTGCTAACGATAAATTTGCTCGTGACGGCTTGCGTGTTTTAGCTGTGGCTTATAGACCCTTAGAAAGTGATCATATTGGAGAAGACAAGTGGGATATGCAGACTTTGGAAGAAAATATGGTTTTTCTGGGTCTTGTTGCCATGAGTGATCCCCCACGTCAGGGTGTACGTGAAGCTATTGCAAAATGTCACCGAGCTAATATTCGTATTATCATGGTTACAGGTGACTATGGCTTGACGGCTCTTAGTATTGCCAAGAAAATCGGAATTGTGCAGGGTGATGATGCGCGTGTTGTTTCAGGACTTGAACTGGCTGACATGGATGACGATCAGCTTAAAGAAGCGCTTAAAGGCGAGATTGTTTTTGCCCGTGTAGCCCCTGAACAAAAATATCGTGTAGTCAATGCACTTCAGGAACTTGATGAAGTTGTTGCTGTTACTGGTGATGGAGTAAATGATGCCCCTGCTCTGAAAAAGGCTGATATCGGGGTAGCTATGGGAATATCCGGAACTGACGTCGCCAAGGAATCTGCCGATATGATTTTAACGGATGATCACTTTGCTTCTATTGTCCATGCTGTTGAAGAGGGACGTGCTGTTTATCGAAATATTCAAAAATTCCTGACCTATATTTTTAATTCCAATACACCGGAAGCTGTACCATCTGCCTTCTTCTTGTTCTCTTTGGGGCGCATTCCTCTTCCTTTAACCGTTATGCAAATCCTAGCTATTGACTTAGGAACAGATATGGTACCTGCTTTGGGATTGGGGGTTGAACCACCTGAAGAAGGAGTGATGGACAAGCCACCAAGACGTTTATCGGACCGCTTACTTAATCGCCAACTATTGCTTAAAGCTTTTGTCTGGTATGGATTGATTGAAGCAACCTTGGCTATGGGTGCTTTCTTCCTTAATTATTGGGTAAATCAAGGAAATTTGAACCATCTGGCTAGCTCAGGTCCCCTCTATCGAGAGGCAACCACCATGACTTTGGGAGCGATTATCTTTACTCAGATTGGTATGGCCATGAATAGCCGTAAGGGTAGGGGCTCTATATTCCAAGTTAAACTTTTTGCTAATAGGATTATTAGCTTAGGAATTGTTCTAGAAATTGTTCTCTTTATTATCCTATCTTATCTACCGCTCTTCCACACGCTATTTAACACAGCCCCAATTGGACTTGATGATTGGCTCTATTTACTTGCTTGTCCCTTTGTTATTATGGCTTTGGAAGAAATCAGATATCGCTTATTTTCTACCATTTGTCAAGTCTATCAAGGCTTTAATTAAAAAAAGAGATAAGACAGTAGCTATTCTGAGGTTACTGTCTTATTTTTAACACTTTTTGATCTATAAAAGGGCATGCTAAAAAACACCTCATCTGGTATTTTTTAAAACAAGGTGTTACAATAATACGGCATAGACAGCCTTATCGATTTTGGGTCAAAGAATAATCGTAAAGTTTGTTATGCGTAATGAGGTAATACATTGTTCTGATAAGACGATGTATAGAGGCAATCGTATGTGGCTTAGTTGAAGCTATTGTCGATTGTCTTTTTCGATTCTCATAAAAGTCAGCGATATGACAGGGATTGGTATGACTAGCTGAAGCGATGTTGTGAATGCACTTGAACAAGATTTTTCTGGCATAGGGATTACCTCGTTTAGTGATGTGTTCCTTAGCGAGAAAGTTCCCAGATTCATAGTGTCTTAGGTCAATGCCAATAAAAGCGTTGATTTGATTAGTAGACTGAAAGCGCCGAATATCTCCTAATTCGCCAATGATAGATGTCGCTGTGGTTTCTGCGATGCCAGGAATTGACCGTAAGATGTCATACTCTGGTAAAGGCTGAGCTAGAGCTACCATGTCGTTTAAGACAACTTGTCTGCGTTCAGAAAGACGAAGCAATTCTTGAGCATAGTAACGAACCTCTTCAAGCATTGGGGAGATTTTCTTGACCGCACAAAAAGATTGTTTAGCGAGTTTTATAAGTTTATCAGTCAGGTAAGCAATACGCTTTTCAGAGATGCGTTTGGAGGTAGATTGACGGATAATCTCATACAAGTCACTTTGAGATAGGTTTAATACAAACTCCTTACATGGAAAAGCCATCACTAAGTTCCAATATTGCTATCCAGTTGGTGTAGATAAGAGATTTTCCAATTCAGGAAAGGTGACTTGTAGAACCTTGTGCAGACGGTTTTTAGCTCTAACAATGTCTTCAGTCATATTTTGATAGAAACGGCTTAAATCACGCAGGTGTTGATAAACTTCTTCCTGAACGTAAGTTGGTTTACGATTGTGCACAAGCTGAGATTTAGCCAACTTTTCAGCGTCAATTTTATCTGTTTTACGAACTCGCAGACTGTCTAATTGCTTCTTAGCTTCCAGTGGATTTAGCCGTGTATAAGCGTAACCGCATTCCTCAAGAAAGGCCTGAAGACGTCGAGAATAGACGCCTGTGGCCTCAAATATAATCTCAGGGTTATGAACTGTTTTCAAGTCGCCCAATAGGCGATTGAAACCAAAGGCATCATTGAGTATGGTGTAGCCATGAACCTTCTCACCGTTGACTAAAATTGCCACCTCAGAACTTGTTTTGCTGACATCAATTCGAAATACTGCACGCATGACATTACCTCTTTTGTCTTGAATAATTCCATGTTTTAGTGATTTTATTTTCAATACGCGACGTTTAGCGTCCCACATACTTTGATCAAACTCCACCTAAAACAAGGTGTTTTGCCAGTTTGTCAAGCGACGTCTAGCGCCATAGAGCCCTACGACTTTACAAGACACCACTACTTTAACATAAAGAAAAAGTAGTGAATACTCTCTCCCGTCGGAAATTTCTTCACTACTAATCTTAGTATGTTTGTCAACTGTAGTGGGTTGAAAAAAGCTAACATCTGGAGAGGACGATCGTCCTTCTCTCCATTTTTATATTCAGAGCGATGAAAATTCGTTTCTTAAAGTTTTCAAAGTTCCGAAAACCAAAGGCATTACGCTTGATAAGTTTAATAAGCTCTAAATTTTTAGTATTATGCTCATCAAGAGGTTCGGAATACTCTAGTGGTGGATCATTAAGTTTAGCGACTAAATATTGGTCTTTAGGTTCAGGATGGAATCCTCTACAGAATTCACAAGCATATTTAGCAGCAGATCAAAATTATAATCACAGAATCACGTTAAATGAATTGTATACATACTCTCGTGAACAAGTTTTGAAACAAAATTCTAAACAGCATATTGAAGTTTATCCAGATAACAGTCAATTTGTTTTATTCAAGAAATAAGGAGGAAATAAAATGAAAGTATCAAAAAAAATTACACTATTTAGTTTGTCTCTAGCAGGTTTAGCTTTACTAGCTTTCCCTCATTCAGGAAAGGCATTTGAGCTTAAAGAAGAATGGGTTATCAAGGGCGGTATTCGATACGAGAATGGGAAAGTCAGTAAGATTAATAATGGATACGAAGTAAATATTAAAGTATTAGATCTGCCTAGTACTAGCGAAATCGAATGGACAGTTAGTTTAAATGGAGAAAAGCAAAATACTAACTTCTTAGCTGAGGAAAGAACTGTATCTAAAACTGAAGATAAGGGACGTTTCTTGCACTTTTATATCCCCTATGGATGTCGTGGAGATATTGTAGTAGATGCTAAGAGTGGAAACGAAGTGAAGATATGGTCTACTAAGGTAGTTGATGATGTTTATTCAGATGACGCTAAGAGTGGTTACTTCGTTATCGATGGGGGGCAGTAATTAGATATCAAAAACCGCTCAGCCGAGCGGTTTTCGTCTATTCTTTCCTTTTACAGTACCCATGTACGAATAGCATGGGCTACGCCAGATTCGTCATTTGTTTTAGTGATGTATTTGGCGATTTTTTTGAGTTCTGGGTTTCCATTTTCCATGACAACGGGATTGCCCACGACTTCCAGCATGGCGCGGTCATTTTCTTCGTCCCCGATGGCCATGGTTTCATCTTTGGTTAATCCGAGTTTTTCAGCTAAGTGAGTGATGGCTGAGCCCTTGTCTACATTCTTTTTAAGGAGTTCTAGGTAGAAAGGAGCAGATTTGTTGATAGAGTAGCGTTCGTAAAATTCTGCTGGGATTTTTTCAATCGCAGCATCCAGAATCTCTGGTTCATCGATGAACATACATTTGACGATTTCCTTGCCCGCCATTTCTTCAGGTGTGCGGTAGAAGATGGGCATGCTGACGAGGGTTGATTCGTGCACTGTATATTTTCCGATATTGCGATTTGCAGTGTAGATTCCATCCTTGGTAATGGCGTGCATGTGAACACCAAGCTTACGACTGAGAAATTCCATATCCAGATAATCCTCATAGGTCAAGGATTCGCTGATAATCTCATGACCTGTAGCAGTTTCTTGGACAAGGGCACCGTTGAAGGTTACAACATAGTCGCCCTCGTCTCTCAGATGCAAGTCGTCCAGAAGTTTGGCAACACCTGCGATAGGGCGGCCAGTTGCAATGACGACTTTGACACCAGATTCTTTTGCATCTTGGATGGCAGAAAAGACTTCAGGAGTAATCTCCTTTTGGCTATTGACTAGGGTTCCGTCGATATCGACGGCGATTAGTTTAATACTCATAAATTTCCTCTTCTAGTTTTTATTTGGGGTAAAATGATCGTTCTCAATCAAGTGTAAAAATTGCTGGGTGATGCTAGCGAAGATACTGTTTTGGTCCAACATTTCTTTTGGAAAATAGAAACGATTATCTCCGTGGCGACTGCCAGCAAGGGATTGGACGATAGGAGACAGGCTAGAGAGTTCGGCCAGTTCTCCATTTTTTTGTAAAATCTCAATCTGTGTCCGTGGATTTTCAGATTCGGGACGATAAATATCATAAGGGAGGTCAAAGTTCTTATGAATAGCAGTATAGTAGTCGGGATCAAAGCCAATGTCCTCAACCAATTTTCTCATGCTAGCAAGTTGGTCTTGGTCTTCTTGTGAAAAGGTAATGGATTTAAAGACCTTGCGGTTGACAAAGCGTTGCGACAAATCTGCGAGAATCTTGTCAGGACTGGTCATCCAGAGCTGGAAGTAGGTATTCATCACACCATCATCCAGAGCTAGATAGTCAGACAAGGTCACATTTTTTTCAAAGAATGGCAGGAGATGTGGAGAAGTTCGTGCAAAGAAGTCCTTGTCCTCAGGATAGAGTTCCTTGGCGCGTTTGAGGAGATTCTGCAGGAGAACTTCCATGGCTCGTGTTGCTGGGTGGAAATAGACCTGCATATACATCTGGTAGCGACTGAGGACGTAGTCTTCGATGGCGTGCATGCCATTGCGCTGAAAGGCGATACCATTTTCGACAGGGCGAATGACTCGGAGGATTCGAGTCAGGTCAAATTCTCCATAGGATGCTCCTGTAAAATAGGAGTCACGCAAGAGATAGTCCATGCGGTCTGCATCAATCTGGCTAGAAATGAGTTGCACGACCTGCTTGTTAGGATAGGTATGGTCGATGACACTGGCTACCTTTTCTGGAAAATCTGGCGCCACTTGTAGCAGGACTTGGTGAATCTCCGTTTCAGGACTTTGAATAATCTCCTGAGTAATGGCTTCGTGGTCTGTATCAAAGAGATGTTCAAAAGTATGGGAGTAGGCACCATGCCCAAGGTCATGTAGGAGAGCAGCGGTCATGGTCAAGAGAGACTCGGCAGGATTCCATTCTTCAGGATATTTTTCTTCAAAAATCTCCGTGATGCGTCGTGCAATTTCATAGACTCCTAGACAGTGAGAGAAGCGACTGTGTTCTCCACCGTGGAAGGTGTAACTGGAAGTTCCCAGTTGTTTGATACGACGCAAACGCTGAAATTCTTTTGTATTAATCAAGTCATAGATGATTTGATTATTGACATGGATGTAGTTGTGAACTGGGTCACGGAATACTTTTTCGTTCATATGACCATTATAGCAAAAAGCTAGAGTTTTTGGTAAAATAGTAGGACAAGAGATAAGAAAGAGGACCTGATGTGAAGATTCGGATGCGAAATACGATTCAGTTTGATGAGCAGTTGGAAGTGATTGACCAACTTTATGACGTGGAAGTGCATGAAAAGGGAGATTATAGCTATTTGCTTTTCTACAATGAGGAAGAGGAAAAAGTGGTGATTAAATTTCATGGTCAAGAACTTGTGATGAGCCGATTTTCCAATCCCAAGACCATTATGCGCTTTCTAAAGGATAGTGATAGTTTAGCCTATATTCCTACACCTATGGGCATGCAGGAGTTTATCATCCAAACGAGCCATTATCAAGTTGATGGGCAAAAGATTGAACTAGATTATCAACTACAAAATCAAGAGGGACATCCCTTTGCCAGCTATCAATTGGAAATTACTTGGGGCTAGTCTCTTGTTTTTTTCAAATTTAGCCAGCTATCTTCTTGGATTGGACTGCTAATGTGGTAGATTAGGCTATTTTTTGGTATAATAAAAGTTATGGAAATCGAAAAAACCAATCGTATGAATGCGCTCTTTGAATTTTATGCGGCGCTTTTGACAGACAAGCAAATGAATTATATAGAGCTCTACTACGCTGATGATTACAGCCTTGCTGAGATTGCCGAGGAGTTTGGTGTCAGTCGTCAGGCTGTCTATGATAATATCAAGCGGACAGAAAAGACTCTGGAAGATTATGAGATGAAATTGCACATGTACTCGGACTACATTGTCCGCAGTCAGATTTTTGACCAGATTTTGGAGCGCTATCCCAAGGATGATTTTCTGCAGGAGCAGATAGAAATTTTAACAAGCATTGATAATAGAGAATAAGAGGAAGAAAAATGGCATTTGAAAGTTTAACAGAACGTTTGCAGAACGTCTTTAAAAATCTACGTAAAAAAGGAAAAATCTCTGAATCTGATGTCCAAGAGGCAACCAAAGAAATTCGCTTGGCCTTGCTTGAGGCCGACGTTGCATTGCCTGTTGTAAAGGACTTTATCAAGAAAGTTCGTGAGCGTGCAGTCGGGCATGAGGTCATTGATACCCTTAATCCTGCGCAACAGATTATTAAAATCGTTGATGAGGAACTGACAGCCGTTTTAGGTTCTGATACAGCAGAGATTATCAAGTCACCTAAGATTCCTACAATCATCATGATGGTCGGTTTGCAAGGGGCTGGTAAAACAACCTTTGCTGGTAAACTAGCTAACAAACTCAAGAAGGAAGAAAATGCACGTCCTTTGATGATTGCAGCGGATATTTACCGTCCTGCGGCCATTGACCAGTTGAAAACTCTGGGTCAACAGATTGATGTGCCTGTCTTCGCACTTGGAACAGAGGTTCCAGCTGTTGAGATTGTCCGTCAAGGTTTGGAACAAGCCCAAGCCAACCATAATGATTATGTCTTGATTGATACGGCAGGGCGTTTGCAGATTGATGAGCTTTTGATGAATGAACTTCGTGACGTAAAAGCATTGGCTCAACCAAACGAAATTCTGCTCGTCGTTGATGCCATGATTGGTCAAGAAGCTGCCAATGTTGCGCGTGAGTTTAATGCTCAGTTGGAAGTGACTGGGGTTATCCTTACTAAGATTGATGGGGACACTCGTGGTGGTGCTGCTCTATCTGTTCGTCACATTACTGGAAAACCAATCAAGTTTACTGGTACAGGTGAAAAGATTACGGACATTGAAACCTTCCACCCAGACCGCATGTCTAGCCGTATCCTTGGTATGGGGGATATGCTCACTCTGATTGAGAAAGCTTCTCAGGAATACGATGAGCAAAAAGCCCTTGAAATGGCTGAGAAGATGCGTGAAAACACCTTTGATTTCAATGATTTCATTGATCAGTTGGATCAGGTGCAAAACATGGGGCCAATGGAAGACTTGCTCAAGATGATTCCAGGTATGGCTAACAATCCAGCCCTTCAAAATATGAAGGTGGATGAGAGTCAGATTGCTCGTAAACGTGCTATTGTGTCTTCAATGACACCTGAAGAACGTGAAAATCCAGATTTGTTAAATCCAAGCCGCCGCCGTCGTATCGCTGCGGGTTCTGGAAATACCTTTGTAGAAGTCAATAGATTCATCAAAGACTTTAACCAGGCTAAACAGCTCATGCAGGGTGTCATGTCTGGGGATATGAACAAGATGATGAAGCAAATGGGAATCAATCCAAACAACCTTCCTAAAAATATGCCAAATATGGGAGGAATGGATATGTCTGCCCTTGAAGGAATGATGGGACAAGGTGGGATGCCTGATTTGTCAGCTCTCGGAGGGGCAGGAATGCCAGATATGAGCCAGATGTTTGGTGGCGGACTCAAAGGTAAAATTGGTGAATTTGCTATGAAACAGTCCATGAAACGAATGGCTAACAAAATGAAAAAAGCGAAGAAGAAACGCAAGTAAGACAAAGGAAGGCCGCAGGGCTTTCCTTTTTTAGAAAGAAGAAAAACGAGCACTTCCGTAATTGGAAATGCTCGTTTTTTGATGTGTTTAGACTCTTAGTCTTTATTTTCGTATGGCAAGATTAAGTTCAAGATGATTCCTGTCATGGCTGATAGGGCAGTTCCTGAAAGGGTAACTGGACCGAGTTTAAGGATAGCTCCTCCAAGTCCAAGTACCAACATGGCACTTGCGATGATGAGGTTGCGCATTTGAGCGAAATCAACACGTTCTTTAATCAAGACCTTCAAACCGTTGCTGGCGATAACTCCATAGAGAAGGATTGACATACCACCAAGTACAGCGTTTGGAATAGTTGAAATCAAGGCAGTGAATTTACCAAGGAAGCTAAGGGCAATCGCGATGAAGGCAGCGTTACGGATAACTGAGACAGAAGCGATACGAGTCATACCGATAACCCCTGTATTTTCTCCATAAGTTGTATTGGCTGGTCCACCAAGGAAGGCAGAAACTGAAGTTGCGATACCGTCACCAAGAAGAGTACGGTGAAGACCTGGTTCTTTCAAGAATTGACGGCCACAGATTTGACCCAAAACAGTATGGTCTCCGATATGTTCAGAAATTGTTACGATAGCGATTGGCAAGATAGCGATGGTTTCTGGACCGAAGTAAAGATTGTATTCTTTAAAGGCACCGCCTGTATTAAATGGCAAGTAGAAACCAGGAATCTCGAACCAGTTGGCTTTAAGAACTGGTGTAAAGTCAACCAAGCCAAGAGTTAGTGCGAAGAGGTAACCACCGATAATGGCAAAGAGGAATGGAATGATTCGTAGGAAGCCTTTTCCTTTTGTATTGATAAAGGCAGCAATCAAGAAAGTAACAACTGCTACAAGAGCATTTTTCCAATTCCCGTCAGCTACAAGACCAGCATTGGTAACAGCTGAACCTGCAAGTCCCAGACCGATAACGATGATCATAGGTCCGATGATGATTGGTGGCAAGAGTTTATCAATCCATTTTGTACCTGCAAAACGAACACCTGCAGCCACAAGGACATAGACCAAACCAGTCAAGATAACTCCTGTTTGAGCAGCAGATACATCACCACCCATTTCTTTCATAGCCAGTGACATTGCTGTGATAAAGGCAAAAGAAGAACCTAGATAAACTGGAACTTTAAATCCAGTTGAAATCATATAGATGAGTGTCCCGACACCTGAAGCAAAAAGGGCAACAGATACAGGCATTCCCAAAATCAAGGGTACCAAGATGGTCGCACCGAACATGGCGAAAACGTGTTGGAAACTAAGGAGAATTCCTTTTCCAGCCGAAGGACGTTGGTCAACGTCTAGTAACAAATCAACAGTTGATTCTTGTTTCATATAAACCTCACTTTTGGGCATCAAAAAAGAGCCCATTATTTTACAGCAATAGGCCCTCAGAGTAAGACTTCTCTAAAATCTAGACTTTAAAGAGTTTTAAATATTTCTGTGTCTTCGTCACCTCACGGGATGACATTAAAAACCTTTGCTTGTGATAGTATAGCAGAAATTCCGAACTTTGTAAATATTTTTTTACTAAAAAATTTAAAGCGGGCGTTTGTTGGGCATGCCAGCCTTTCTTGGATATTTATTTGGTGTTTCTTTTTTCTTTTCCACCACTGTGATATAACGCGGATCTCCATTTGGTAGGGCGTAGCTGAGATTGTCTTCGACCTTACTAAAAAGGAGGTTGAGGGCATTCTTAGCTTCTAACAACTCCTCAGGAGCATTACTGGCCTTGAGTGCCAATAGTTTTCCGCCAACTTTAAGGTAGGGAATAGTTAATTCAGATAGGACTTGCATACGGGCAACCGCACGAGCCGTTACAAAATCATATTGAGCACGGAAGTTTTTGTCTTGGGCCAAGTCTTCGGCACGTCCATGGTAGAAATGGACACCGTCCAAATCCAGTTCTTGAGCCAACAGTTGGAGGAAGTTGATGCGCTTATTGAGCGAATCAATGATAGTCACATCAAGCTGAGGATAGAGAATTTTCATCGGCAGACTAGGAAATCCTGCCCCAGCACCGATGTCAAGAAGTTTGATAGTTTCATTGGGAATCAAGCCTTGCAGAATGGGTGCAATCGAATCGTAAAAATGTTTGAGATAAACTTCTTCCTTGTCTGTAATAGCTGTTAGATTAATCTTTTCATTCCACTCGACCAAGAGCTCAAAATAGCGTTCAAATTGTTTTTTTTGCTGGTCCGAAAGTGGAAGATATTGCTCGGCAAGCAAGTTGTAAAATGTTTCTGGTTTCATAGTTATTTCCTTCTTTAGTATCATCTTATTTTACCACAATCATTAAAAATTTGATATACTGGTACTAATCTAAAAGCAGAAAGGACTTATATAATGACTTGGATTATTCTTGGAGTTATCGCTCTTGTTGTTATTTTTGTGATTGTTAGCTATAACGGTTTGGTTAAGAATCGTATGCAAACAAAGGAGGCTTGGAGTCAGATTGATGTTCAGTTGAAACGTCGAAATGATCTCTTGCCAAACTTGATTGAGACTGTAAAAGGTTATGCCAAATATGAAGGTTCTACCCTTGAAAAGGTGGCAGAACTACGTAACCAAGTGGCGGCAGCGACTTCACCAGCAGAAGCTATGAAAGCTAGTGATGCACTTACTCGTCAGGTTTCAGGTATTTTTGCAGTTGCAGAAAGCTATCCAGATTTGAAAGCTAGTGCAAACTTTGTTAAATTGCAAGAGGAGTTGACAAATACAGAAAATAAAATTTCTTACTCTCGTCAACTCTACAACAGTGTTGTCAGCAACTACAATGTAAAATTAGAAACTTTCCCAAGCAATATTATCGCTGGGATGTTTGGATTTAAAGCAGCAGATTTCCTTCAAACACCAGAAGAGGAAAAGGCAGTTCCTAAAGTTGATTTTAGCGGTTTAGGTGACTAAGATGTTGTTTGATCAAATTGCAAGCAATAAACGAAGAACCTGGATTTTGTTGCTGGTATTTTTCCTACTCTTAGCTCTTGTTGGCTATGCGGTTGGCTACCTCTTTATGCGATCTGGGCTTGGTGGTTTGGTTATCGCACTGATTATCGGCTTTATCTATGCCTTGTCCATGATTTTTCAATCGACAGAGATCGTCATGTCCATGAATGGGGCGCGTGAGGTGGATGAGCAAACGGCACCAGACCTCTACCATGTAGTGGAAGATATGGCTATGGTGGCTCAGATTCCTATGCCTCGTATTTTCATCATTGATGATCCAGCCTTAAATGCCTTTGCGACAGGTTCTAACCCTCAAAATGCGGCGGTTGCTGCGACGTCAGGTCTCCTAGCTATCATGAATCGTGAAGAACTAGAAGCTGTTATGGGACATGAAGTCAGTCATATTCGTAATTACGATATCCGCATTTCGACTATTGCTGTTGCCCTTGCTAGTGCTATCACCATGCTTTCTAGTATGGCAGGTCGTATGATGTGGTGGGGTGGATCAGGTCGCAGACGAAGTGACGATGACCGAGATGGAAATGGTCTTGAAATCATTATGCTAGTGGTCTCACTACTAGCTATTGTACTGGCACCTCTCGCTGCAACCTTGGTGCAACTAGCTATTTCTCGTCAGAGGGAATTTCTAGCTGATGCTTCCAGTGTCGAGTTGACTCGCAATCCTCAAGGGATGATTAATGCTCTACGTAAGTTGGATAATAGTAAACCGATGAGTCGCCCTGTCGATGATGCCAGCAGTGCACTTTATATCAATGATCCTAAGAAAGGTGGAGGGTTCCAAAAACTCTTTTATACCCACCCACCTATTTCAGAACGGATTGAACGTTTAAAACATATGTAAAAAGAATCCAGAGGTCGTCTCTGGATTTTTACTATGTTGCAAATTTATAAATCTTCTAAATTAACTACCTCCAGACCGTGTTCTGTTAAGCGATAGATGATTGAACAGACATCTTTTAAGAAACGACGGTCATGTGAAACAGTAATGAGACCGCCTGGATAGGTGGCAAAGAGTTTTCTAATTTGGGGTTGAGAAGTGGGAGAAAAGTTTCGTGTGGGTTCATCTAGCAGGAGAAAGTTTGGTTTGCGCAAGACTAAATCCAAAAGCAGGAGTTTACCCTGTTGTCCGCCAGATAAGGAGCGAATTTGATGCTGCATTTCTGGATAACTGAAATTGAGACTGGCTAAGTGAGATTGGATTTTCTGTAGTTCCTCTTTTTCCCCAGTTTTGCGGAGATAGGCTAGTGGTGATAAATCCAATTGCAGTTTTTTGTGGTAATCTTGTGGCATAAAACCAAGCGAAATTTCTCTTTTGGCGCTAAGCAGTTGTTGAAACTTGGCTAACAGAGTCGATTTTCCAATACCATTTGGGCCGATAATACCGATTTTTTCTTGGCCACGGACAGTTAGTCGTAGTTCTTGAACCAAAACTCGGTCGCCAATGGACAAATTTTCTTTTTCCAGTTGGATTAAAACTTTAGAAGCAGGTAATGGTTGGATGTCTGAGAAGAAAAGTTTGATTTCTTCCTCTTCAAGTGGCTTTTGGATCATGGACTGAGCTGTCTTTTCAAAGCGTTTTTCTTGAGAGAGAACATTTTTCATCTTTTTAGCCAATAGGCGACCGGCAGTACTATCTTTAGTAGCTCGAAGGGCAGTTTCTACATTTTGCTTGACGCGCCGATGCTTTTCCATGGTTTTGTTATAGGCTCTTTGGTCGTTAGCAGCCTGCTGACTTTGTTTGATAAAATTAGCCTTTCTCTGGTCGCTATAGCTATCATAGTCTAAATGCTCTACTAGTGTTTCTGCTTCTTTACGGTGCTTGACCAGTAGCAAGTGGACAATAGTATCAGCCGTTTCAGAAAGAAAGTCTTCATCATGGGAAATAAAAATAACGGTTTGCCTAATCTTTCGAATCTGACTTTTTAGCCAATCAACTGTCTCAAGGTCTAGGTCATTTGAAGGTTCATCTAAAAATAGAATCTCAAAGGGTTTGGCTAACTCATGGATGAGCTGAATTTTCAAAGCTTCGCCCCCCGAGAGGCTCCCGATCTCTTGGTCACTAGCAAAGCGATCGCTATCAAAATGCAATTCCTCAGCTAAACGATAGAGGACACTGTAGTCTAAATCAATAGAATCTAAAAAGAAGTAGTCGTGTAGACTTTTCTTTTTCAGCTTCTCGGGGAGTTTTTGAGGAATGTAAGCTAGTGATTGATAATCAGATTGAATGTCACCCCTGATAGTGAAATCAGGCAATGCTTCTCCCATTAAAGCTCGCAGCAAAGTTGACTTTCCATTTCCTTCTTCACCAATAATAGCAACCTTTTCCCCGTCTTGGATAGTCATGCTTAAGTCAGATACAAGGTCTCGTAAATCTTTGTTTTGTGTGATGGTCAGATGATTGATTTTTATCATATTGTTGCCCTTTCTAGAATGTCGATAGTGCATAACAAAAAGCTCTACTTTATCTAGTAGAGCCCAAAGTCACTGTCAAAACTCTATTATCCTCGTTGAAAAACTCGTCAAACTAGCTTGGAGTTGCCTAATCCAACTCAAGAGGAGCAGATGGTTAGCCTTCTAGTTTTTTGATTTTCAATGAGGATAAGATACTAGAAAATCTAGTATGAAAAGAGCACACAAAAAGAGACAAAAACAAGATCTACTAAATAAAGTTTCTTTATTTGATAGACTTAGTTGTTCATGTCTCCCTTACCTCCGAGTATTAGTATCTTTATCCTATACCTTTAAGGAAATTTTGTCAACAGAAAACTGACAATTCTAATCTCTAAAATCCGAAAACAGGTCCATAGAGAGTCAGTACGTGTTTGATATGCTCGTAATGGAACTTGTCATAGTTTCGCCAAGCGGTGCGTGCTTGGTCGTTTAATTTTAGGCTACCGAGACCTATCAGAAGACTGGTACGTTGGTAAAATTTCTCAAGGTCAATTAAGATACTGTTGTCCAACTTTTCCGCTTTTTTGAGCTCTTGCAGAGTAGTGTTTAGTAGCTCTTGTAGTCGAATATCATCTGCCATACCCTGTTTGCAGCTTTGGAAAATTTTATTTAACTCGGATAGGAGTTGGGTTGCATTAGTAATGAGTTCTTTATCTTCCATGTGAGCATCCTCCTTGCTCTGATGTATTATTGCCTATAGTATAGCACTAAAAACCAAAAATATAATAGTAAATATGTTAAAAAATCGAATTTTAATTACAAAGTTTGGTGGGCTGATTTGTAGGCTTTTCATGGTATAATCAAGAGAGTAAATCTTTATGGAGGAAGTATGAAATTAAATATTCAAGAAATTCGTAAGCAATCTGAAGGCTTGCATTTTGAACAAACGTTAGACCTAGCAGCCGATCTGCGTGCACGTAATCAAGAAATTTTAGATGTAAAAGATATCCTTGCAGTTGGGAAAGTACAGTATGAAGACCGTATGTATTTCTTAGATTATCAACTATCTTATACCATTGTTCTTGCTTCAAGTCGCAGTATGGAGCCAGTTGAGTTAGTTGAATCTTATCCAGTAACGGAAGTTTTCATGGAAGGGGCAACTAATCTGCTAGATCAAGAAGTTTTAGATGATGATTTGGTCCTGCCTATCGAAAATGGAGAACTTAATCTTGCTGAGAGCGTGTCAGACAATATCCTACTAAACATTCCTATCAAGGTCTTGACGGCTGAAGAAGAAGCGGGTCAAGGATTTGTTTCAGGAAATGACTGGCAAATCATGACAGAAGAAGAATACCAAGCTCAACAAGCCGTTAAGAAAGAAGAAAACAGTCCTTTTGCTGGCTTACAAGGACTATTTGACGGAGACGAATAATGGTCTTGTCAAAAAAACGCGCACGAAAGGTGCTAGAAGAAATCATTGCTCTTTTTCCAGATGCCAAGCCCAGTCTTGATTTCACCAATCATTTTGAACTTTTGGTTGCGGTCATGTTGTCAGCCCAGACAACGGATGCAGCGGTAAATAAGGCCACTCCAGGTCTCTTTGCTGCCTTTCCAACGCCACAAGCCATGTCTGTTGCAACAGAAAGTGAAATTGCCTCACACATTTCTCGCCTAGGACTGTATCGAAATAAGGCTAAATTCCTTAAAAAATGTGCCCAACAGTTACTAGATGATTTTGATGGTCAAGTCCCTCAAACACGTGAGAAATTGGAAAGTCTTGCAGGTGTTGGTCGCAAGACAGCCA
The DNA here is from genome assembly GCF_001810785.1 of Streptococcus sp. HMSC073F11. Classification (GTDB taxonomy): domain Bacteria; phylum Bacillota; class Bacilli; order Lactobacillales; family Streptococcaceae; genus Streptococcus. The sequence goes on along the minus strand of NZ_KV802690.1, from coordinate 781,160 downwards.
ATGTTGTCATGAGTGTGGGCTTTGGGATTCCAGCCTTTGCAGTGGATACTCATGTGGAGCGTATTTGCAAACACCACAATATCGTCAAAAAATCAGCGACACCGCTTGAGGTGGAAAAGCGGGTCATGGATATCTTGCCACCGGAGCAGTGGTTAGCTGCCCATCAGGCCATGATTTATTTTGGAAGAGCTATTTGTCATCCTAAAAATCCAGAGTGTGACCAGTACCCACAATTATATGATTTTAGCAATTTATAAGATGGGGACTCAAAAGTTTTTGCTTGATTTTAGGCTCGCTTTGTGCTATAGTAATTGATAATTAAATATTCCTTTAAACCTGTCCCGTGAGGCAGGCAAGGAGCGCGATAAAGTAGAAGGGTGAAGTCTATACTGTTTGCAGTAGGGCTTGCTTGGCTATACATTTCAAGTCTCCTTGTTTAAGGAGACTTTTCTTTTTGGAGGTTTGTCATGAAGGCAAAAGAAGTTGTAGACGAATTGACCGTCAAACGAGCGATTACGCGTATTACTTATGAGATTATCGAACGCAACAAAGATTTGAATAAAATCGTCTTGGCTGGTATTAAAACTCGTGGTGTCTTTATCGCCCACCGTATCCAAGAACGTTTGGAGCAGCTAGAAAATCTTTCAGTTCCTGTTGTGGAATTGGATACTAAACCTTTCCGTGATGATGTTAAAAGTGGAGAAGATACTTCTTTGGTTTCTGTCGATGTGACAGACCGAGAAGTTATCTTGGTGGATGATGTGCTCTATACAGGTCGAACCATCCGTGCTGCTATTGATAATATTGTAGGTCATGGTCGTCCTGCGCGCGTGAGTTTAGCAGTTCTAGTCGATCGTGGACATAGAGAATTGCCAATCCGTCCAGATTACGTTGGAAAAAATATTCCAACTAGTCGTTCTGAAGAAATCATCGTAGAGATGGCAGAACTTGATGGCCAAGACAGAGTTCTGATTACTGAAGAAGCTTAGAAAGCTAAAGGAGTAGCCATGTCAGAAAATCAACAAGCATTGAACCATGTGGTGTCCATGGAAGACCTCACTGTCGATCAAGTCATGAAATTGATCAAGCGAGGAATTGAGTTTAAAAACGGAGCTCAGCTTCCTTATGAAGACCATCCGATTGTTTCCAATCTTTTCTTTGAGGATTCTACACGGACGCATAAGTCCTTTGAAGTTGCAGAGATTAAACTGGGATTGGAGCGACTTGACTTTGATGTGAAGACTAGTTCGGTCAATAAGGGTGAAACACTTTATGATACTATCCTGACCCTATCTGCACTAGGAGTGGATGTCTGTGTGATTCGCCACCCAGAGGTTGACTACTACAGAGAGTTGATTGCTAGTCCCACGATTACGACTTCCATCATCAATGGTGGAGATGGTTCGGGCCAACACCCTAGCCAGAGCTTGCTTGATTTGATGACTATTTATGAGGAATTTGGTCACTTTGAGGGTCTTAAGGTTGCGATTGCAGGTGACTTGGACCACTCACGTGTTGCCAAATCCAATATGCAGATTTTGAAACGCTTGGGAGCTGAACTCTTTTTCGCTGGACCTGAGGAATGGAGAAGTCAAGAGTTTGCAGACTATGGACAGTTTGTAACCATTGATGAAATCATTGATCAGGTGGATGTCATGATGTTTCTCCGTGTGCAACATGAACGCCATGATAGTGGAGCTGTCTTTTCAAAAGAAGATTACCATGCCCAACATGGCTTGACTCAAGAACGTTATGACCGTTTGAAAGAAACAGCAATCCTCATGCACCCAGCTCCAGTCAATCGTGATGTAGAAATCGCAGATCACTTGGTTGAAGCACCAAAATCACGGATTGTCCAACAAATGACCAATGGTGTCTTTGTTCGAATGGCAATCTTAGAATCCGTACTGGCGAGTAGAAACGCCAACTAAAACACAAGACGTTAAAAGACGCCAGTGAGCGTCCACGAGAGGTGAAAATATGACAAAAAGACTTCTAGTATTAGAAGATGGCACAGTTTTTGAAGGCAAGGCCTTCGGAGCAGATATTGATGTAACAGGCGAAATCGTCTTTAATACAGGTATGACTGGCTACCAAGAATCCATTACAGACCAGTCTTATAATGGACAAATCTTGACCTTTACTTATCCTTTGGTAGGAAATTATGGAATTAACCGTGATGACTACGAATCCATTATTCCAACTTGTAAGGGAGTCGTTGTTTTCGAAGAAGCACGTAGAGCAAGTAATTGGCGAAATCAAATGACGCTGGATGAATTTTTGAAAGCCAAGAAAATTCCTGGTATTTCAGGGATTGATACGCGTGCACTTACCAAGATTATCCGTAAGCATGGTACTATGCGTGCAACCTTGACTCATGTTGGAGACAGTATGGACCATGTGACGGATCAGCTCCAAGCGACAGTCTTGCCGACGGATAATATCAAGCAGGTTTCTACTAAAACATCCTATCCAGCTCCAGGAGTTGGTTTGAGCGTGGTTCTAGTGGACTTTGGTCTCAAGCACTCAATCCTACGTGAACTTTCTAAACGTAACTGTAACGTGACGGTTGTTCCTTATTCGACAACGGCTGAAGAAATTCTCCATCTCAATCCTGACGGAGTTATGTTGTCAAACGGTCCAGGTAACCCAGAAGATGTTCCACAGGCACTCGATATGATTCGAGGCGTGCAAGGAAAGATTCCAATCTTTGGTATTTGTATGGGGCACCAACTCTTTGCAATGGCAAACGGGGCAAAGACTTACAAGATGAAGTTTGGTCACCGTGGATTCAACCATGCGGTACGTGAAATTGCTACAGGACGTGTGGATTTTACAAGTCAAAACCATGGTTATGCAGTTAGCCGTGAGGATTTGCCAGAGCACTTGATCATTACCCATGAAGAAATCAATGACAAGTCAGTTGAAGGTGTACGTCACAGATACCAACCGGCTTTCTCTGTTCAATACCACCCAGATGCAGCCCCTGGTCCACACGATGCAAGTTACCTATTTGACGAGTTTATCGAGATGATGGAAGCTTTTAAACGATCAAACTAAGAACGAGTAAAACCTCGTCGGAGAATTTATTTAATGTCGCTCTGTGAGGCGACGAATAGAAAGGAGAAGATACATTGTTCGCGGAAGTGAACACGCCCTAAGAACTGTGTGAAAAAGATAAACATCGTCTTGACGCTGAAGGCATCTGCACCGAGTTTCCTATTTTCACTGTGTTCTTTACGGGCTTTGTATCATAAACTATGCCTAAACGTACTGATATTCAAAAAATTATGGTGATTGGTTCTGGTCCGATTATTATTGGTCAAGCTGCTGAGTTTGACTACGCTGGGACCCAGGCTTGCTTGTCTTTGAAAGAGGAAGGTTATGAGGTTGTTTTGGTTAACTCAAATCCTGCAACTATCATGACGGACAAGGAAATTGCTGATAAGGTTTATATTGAACCGATTACACTTGAGTTTGTGACACGAATTCTTCGCAAGGAACGTCCAGATGCCTTGCTACCAACACTCGGTGGTCAGACAGGTCTCAACATGGCCATGGAATTATCTAAAAATGGTATCCTTGATGAGCTTGGTGTTGAACTTCTGGGAACTAAATTATCTGCTATTGACCAAGCGGAGGATCGTGACCTCTTTAAACAATTGATGGAAGAATTGGAACAACCCATTCCAGAATCTGAAATTGTAAACACTGTTGAAGAAGCTGTTGCCTTTGCAGCAACAATTGGCTACCCAGTCATCGTTCGTCCAGCCTTTACACTTGGTGGTACTGGTGGTGGAATGTGTGCTAATGAGGAAGAATTGCGTGAAATCGCTGAAAATGGATTGAAATTGTCACCTGTGACCCAATGTTTGATTGAACGTTCGATTGCAGGTTTCAAGGAAATCGAATACGAAGTTATGCGTGACTCAGCTGACAATGCTTTGGTTGTTTGTAACATGGAAAACTTTGACCCAGTTGGGATTCATACAGGAGATTCCATTGTATTTGCCCCTGCTCAAACCATGTCAGACTATGAAAACCAAATGCTTCGTGACGCTAGCTTGAGCATTATTCGTGCCCTCAAGATTGAAGGTGGATGTAACGTTCAGTTGGCCCTTGACCCACACAGCTTCAAGTACTATGTCATTGAAGTAAACCCTCGTGTATCGCGTTCTTCAGCCCTTGCTTCAAAGGCGACAGGTTACCCAATTGCCAAATTGGCTGCTAAGATTGCCGTAGGTTTGACCTTAGATGAGGTGATCAACCCAGTTACAGGTTCAACCTATGCCATGTTTGAGCCAGCCCTTGACTATGTGGTTGCCAAGATTCCGCGTTTCCCATTTGACAAGTTTGAAAAGGGTGAGCGCCGTCTTGGTACCCAGATGAAGGCGACTGGGGAAGTAATGGCGATTGGTCGTAACATCGAGGAATCTCTCCTTAAAGCTTGTCGCTCCCTTGAAATTGGTGTGCACCACAATGAAATGCCTGAACTTGCAGCGGTTTCGGATGATGCCTTGATTGAAAAAGTTGTCAAAGCCCAGGATGACCGTCTCTTCTATGTGTCAGAAGCTATTCGCCGTGGTTACACACCAGAAGAAATTGCTGAATTGACTAAGATTGATATCTTCTATCTGGATAAACTCTTGCATATCTTTGAAATTGAGCAAGAATTAGGTGCCCATCCACAAGATCTAGAAGTCTTGAAAACAGCAAAACTAAATGGTTTCTCAGACCGTAAGATTGCTGAACTATGGGAAACGACAGCTGACCAAGTTCGCCAGCTTCGTTTGGAAAGCAAGATTGTTCCAGTTTATAAGATGGTAGATACTTGTGCGGCAGAATTTGACTCTGAAACACCATATTTCTATTCAACTTATGGTTGGGAGAATGAATCTATCAAGTCTGACAAGGAATCTGTACTTGTCCTAGGTTCAGGTCCAATCCGTATCGGTCAAGGGGTTGAATTTGACTACGCTACCGTTCACTCGGTTAAGGCTATTCAGGCTGCTGGCTATGAAGCTATTATCATGAACTCAAACCCAGAGACCGTTTCTACGGACTTCTCTGTGTCTGATAAGCTATACTTTGAACCATTGACATTCGAAGATGTCATGAATGTTATCGACTTGGAGCAACCAAAAGGTGTTATCGTTCAGTTTGGTGGTCAAACAGCCATCAACCTTGCGGAGCCATTGGCAAAGGCAGGTGTGACCATTCTTGGTACACAAGTTGCTGACCTAGACCGTGCCGAAGACCGTGACCTCTTTGAACAAGCCCGCAAAGATTTGGATATTCCACAGCCACCAGGACAAACAGCCACCAATGAAGAAGAAGCTGTGCTTGCTGCTCGCAAGATTGGTTTCCCAGTTCTCGTTCGTCCATCTTATGTCTTGGGTGGACGTGCTATGGAAATCGTAGAAAACGAAGAAGACCTTCGTTCTTACATGCGTACGGCTGTTAAGGCTAGTCCAGACCACCCAGTTCTTGTTGATTCTTACATTGTTGGGCAAGAGTGCGAAGTTGATGCCATTTCAGATGGTAAAAATGTACTCATTCCTGGTATCATGGAGCATATCGAACGTGCCGGTGTCCACTCAGGTGACTCAATGGCTGTCTATCCACCGCAAACCTTGTCGCAAAAGGTGCAAGAAACCATCGCAGATTATACCAAACGTCTAGCAATCGGCCTTAACTGTCTCGGAATGATGAATATTCAGTTTGTCATCAAGGATGAAAAAGTCTATGTTATTGAAGTCAATCCACGTGCTAGCCGTACGGTTCCATTCCTTTCTAAGGTCACCAATATTCCTATGGCTCAAGTGGCGACTAAGCTCATTCTTGGTCAAAGCCTTGAAGAACTTGGCTACCAAGATGGACTTTACCCTGAAAGTACTCGTGTTCATATCAAGGCACCTGTCTTCTCCTTTACGAAACTAGCTAAGGTAGACAGCTTGCTCGGTCCTGAAATGAAGTCAACAGGTGAAGTTATGGGCTCTGATACGACTCTAGAAAAAGCTCTCTATAAAGCTTTTGAAGCTTCTTACCTACACTTGCCAACCTTCGGGAATGTTGTCTTTACCATCGCTGATGATGCAAAAGAAGAGGCCTTGGACTTGGCTCGCCGTTTCCAAAATATCGGTTACGGTATTCTCGCGACAGAAGGAACTGTAGCCTTCTTTGCTAGCCATGGACTGCATGCTCAGCCTGTTGGTAAGATTGGTGATGATGAGAAGGATATCCCAAGCTTTGTTCGTAAAGGAAAAATCCAAGCGATCATCAATACTGTCGGAACCAAGCGAACTGCTGACGAAGATGGTGAGCAAATCCGCCGTTCAGCCATTGAACACGGTGTGCCACTCTTTACAGCACTAGACACAGCAAATGCCATGCTCAAAGTATTGGAAAGCCGTAGTTTTGTCACAGAAGCAATTTAAATAGAAAAAGAGAAGGTGTAACAATCTTCTCTTTTTTGTTATATTTTTTCTTGTAAACTACTGCTTAATCAGCTTTTGCGATAAGCTTTAATACTATGACTATACCATTCTTGCATTTCCTTTGATGGTGGTGTCATATAATCCCCATACATCTGGGTTAAAAATTGGTCATATTTTTTAGGAACAGGCAACATACGGCCTTCAAACTCAGTTAAGATGAGTTCTTTAAAGGTATCAACTGGGAATACTTCTTTCATTCCTTCCTTACCAATCCCAATTCCTCCCTCATATTGAGGATTGCTAGTTGCAGCATTTTTGACTAACTGATCAATTTTCTTGTAAAAGTAGCGAGGATTGACAAATCGGAGAGCGTACCAGCTACATAATCTTAGAAAATCTTTTAACTTGCTATCACCGTGAACTGCGCGTGATTTTTTTATATAAGCCAGTTGACGAAGGGCCACATACTTATAGCTCTTGTCGACAATGCTCAAATCGGTAAAGCGATCAATTGGAAAGACATCGATAAAGAGACTAGTGTCATGACGCTTGTACTTGACATGGTCTTCGATAACGGTAGATGTATCCAAAATAGATGCGAAATTATGGAAGTACCAAGAAGAGGTATCGTAGGAAAGAACCTTGTAGCGAGGGTGATTTTCCTCCTCAATAATCTTTAATAAACGTTCATAATCTTCACGATAGAGAGAAATATCAATATCATCATCCCAAGGAATCATACCTTTGTGGCGGATAGCTCCAAGCATGGTTCCATAACTGAGAAAATAAGGAATATTATGTTTTTTACAAGTCTCATCAATATAATCTAGCAGGGCTAGTTGGATTTCTTTAATTTCTTCTTTTTCTAAATACTGCATCCTAATCCTCCAATTTATAAGCGTGAAATTCATGACTGTAGAAGCGTTTTTCTTCTGGTGGTAGGGTCATATAATCTCCATAAAATTGTGTCAAAATAGTATCAAATTTTTCAGGTGCTGGAAGGCTTAAATTTTCAAAGGGAAGATTGATTGTTTTATCGAAGGTACCACTTGGGAAGACTTCCTTTTCCTTAAATTTAGAAGGGATAAAAGCCATATACTGCCCATCCTTACGACTATATTTTTGAATTTCTTTCTCGATTTTATGTGCGAAATAACGAGGAGAAACAGGTCGAAGGAGTAACCAGAATGCTGTTCGTATCCAATCTTTTAAAAGGCTATCTTTATAGACAATATTTTTGTGTTTACTGAAAGACAGAAGTTTGAAGCTTTCCAGTTTATAACAAGTATCAATGACCTTAGGATCATCAAAGCGATCCATAGGGAAAATATCGATAAAAACACCTGACTCATATGTTTTTGTATTCCGAGTATCAATAATTTTGGTCGTACTGTCAGTTATTTTGATAAAGTTGTTAAAGTAGTTCTTATCAGTTTCTAAGGAAAGGAGCTTATATTTGCTTTTCTCCTTTTGAAAAATGTTTATAAATCGTTGGTAGTCTTCTCGAGGCATGGACAGATCAATATCGTCGTCCCAAGGAATAAAGCCCTCATGTCGAACCGCCCCAATCAGAGTACCGTAGTTAATAATATAGTTGATATTGTGCTTTTTACAGAGAATATCAATATAATCCAAAATTTCTAATTCAATTTGTTTGGCATCTTCAATGGTTAGTTGTTTCATTCTATACTCCTAAGATTTTTTGAATTTATTTTTTAAGGCTAGGACATGGTTTAAAAATTCATAGAAAATGCTATCTTTTGTGAAGGCAAGTAGACCAATATAAGAGATGGCTGATAGCAAGACAATCAAACCAGTATTAATCAAAAATGGCAAATTAATGACCATATCCACGGGATACAAGAAATTAATCAGGAAATAAATTCCTACAAAGGAAAGTGAAAAGAGCGAGTATCGAACAGTATAGCTAAAGATATGTCCTAAGTGGATGAGTTGTTTTCTATGGATGAAAATGATATAGAAAACAAGTAGAGAGGCCTCTGATAGCATAGTTGTCAGTAAGTAGTATTCAGGAGCCACGATATTGTTGAAAAAGAGGAGACTATTTAATCCCAAATTGAGTAGCCCAGCAAAGACTGTGTAAACTGTGATTCGTTTTTCATAGCCATTTGTAAAGAGAATTTGGGAACCAAGAATGGTATCTAAGGCCAGGATAATCGTACGAAAAGCGAAGAGAGAGGTTAAGATACCACCTCCGATATATTTTTCACTACCGTAAAGTAGGATGGCATTTGGTCCTAAAACCATGAGTCCAAAACTCAGTGGAATGATAAAGAAGTTAAAGATTCGACTGCCTCTGTTAACAAGTGCGACATAGGCTTCCTTATCGCCTTTTCCTAGATAGTAACTGAGACGAGGCACACTCACTCCGATAGCTCCTGTTACAACACCAGCTATAACGGTCACAATTCGTTGAGCCATGGTATAGTAACTAACATTGACATCAATCCCTGTTTTAACGAGGAAAAGACGATCCAAAAAAGTGAAGAGCATATTGGCATTGGCAAAGACCAACATGGCTGTTAGAGGGAGAAAGAGAGGTTTAAAATCACTTATGTGAATCTTAACAAGCTTAATGTCTCTTTTAATCCAAAAATAACTAATCAGATAGTTAATCAGTGTCGATAAACTCATCACAAGTGTATAGACAACAATATCGTGTTCATTTTTGACAAACAGGAAAATAGAGACCAGCATCAGGATACGGATGAAGGCAGTCTTGTAAAAAAGAAAACTGTAATTTTCCAGTGCTTCATTGACCCACTCGATTGAAAAAATCTGGGCAATGAGTTGAATCCCCATAACAAGGTAGACTTTTTTGACGATTGGATTATCTGTAAAGAAGAGAGGATAAGCAAGGATATAGACAGCGGTGGTCAAAATCGTACAAGCTATGCACAAATAAAAAAGACTGGAGAAGGTTCTATTCAGATCTTTTTTGTTATCCTTGACATTACTGATGGCCCGTAAACCGTAGTTATAGACCCCATAAGTCGCAAAGGGCAAGAAAAATGACAAAATAGTGTCAACTGAGTTAAAGTAACCATAGTCAGTTCGGTCCAAGACACGCGCGACGTAGGTACCAGTTAAGATGGGAAAAATAATATTTAAGACACGAATTCCCATGTAAGATAGAGCATTTAATTTTATACTTTTCATTCAATTTACCTCGTTTTTCATTATATCATAAAGTCAGCTAATAAGAAATGAAGGGCAGTAATACTCTTCGAAAATCAAATTCAAACCAC
>NZ_KV802690.1:765892-771354 GCF_001810785.1 Streptococcus sp. HMSC073F11 | reverse complement strand
TCCTAGTTTGCTTTTTGATTTTCATTGAGTATAAGTCAAGTAATCACTTTGAAGTTTCAAAGTTTGATTTTAAGCTTTCTTTAAGAAAACTATATTATTCTGAAGAACTCTAAAATTTCACAGCCATTTATTGGTAATGACTACCGAATTCCTAGTCATTACTAGAAATGGACTAGTTTTTTTGAATAATAGAACTCCTTAATCCTTCTATTCTAGAACGGGAGGGCCGGTATTTCTTTCATGATAGGACTAGATTGTGGTATAATAGAGAGAATAAGTTTTTTTGTAAGACAAAGGAGAAAATAGATGATTTATGCAGGAATTCTTGCTGGTGGAACTGGCACACGCATGGGAATCAGTAACTTGCCAAAACAATTTTTAGAGCTAGGTGATCGACCTATTTTGATTCATACAATTGAAAAATTTGTCTTGGAACCAAGTATTGAAAAAATTGTAGTTGGGGTTCATGGGGACTGGGTTTCTCATGCAGAAGATCTTGTAGATAAATATCTTCCTCTTCATAAGGAACGTATCATCATTACAAAGGGTGGTGCTGACCGTAATACGAGTATTGAGAAAATCATTGAAGCCATTGATGCTTATCGTCCGCTTACTCCAGAGGATATCGTTGTTACCCACGATTCTGTTCGTCCATTTATTACACTTCGCATGATTCAAGACAATATCAAACTTGCGCAAAATCATGACGCAGTGGACACAGTGGTAGAAGCGGTTGATACTATCGTTGAAAGTACCAATGGTCAATTCATTACAGATATTCCAAATCGTGCTCACCTTTATCAAGGACAAACACCTCAAACATTCCGTTGCAAGGACTTCATGGACCTTTACGGTTCTCTCTCTGCTGAAGAGAAGGAAATCTTGACAGATGCATGTAAAATCTTTGTGATTAAAGGAAAAGATGTGGCCTTGGCCAAGGGTGAATACTCAAATCTGAAGATTACAACCGTAACAGATTTGAAGATTGCAAAAAGTATGATTGAGAAAGACTAGTAAAATGATTAATCAAATTTATCAACTAACTAAGCCTAAGTTTATCAATGTCAAATATCAGGAAGAGGCTATTGACCAAGAGAATCATATCCTCATCCGCCCTAATTATATGGCGGTCTGTCATGCGGATCAGCGTTACTACCAGGGGAAACGTGATCCCAAGGTTTTGAATAAAAAACTTCCAATGGCAATGATTCACGAGTCGTGTGGAACCGTTATTTCTGACCCTACAGGAATCTACGAAGTTGGTCAAAAAGTTGTCATGATTCCGAATCAGCCTCCTATGCAGAGTGATGAAGAATTCTATGAAAACTACATGACAGGGACCCATTTCTTGTCTAGTGGCTTTGATGGCTTTATGAGAGAGTTTGTTTCTCTCCCTAAAGACCGTGTGGTGGCTTATGATGCTATTGAAGACACGGTTGCAGCCATTACAGAGTTTGTCAGTGTCGGTATGCATGCTATGAATCGCTTATTGACCCTTGCTCATAGCAAGCGGGACCGAATCGCTGTTATCGGAGATGGCAGTTTAGCATTTGTGGTTGCCAATATTATCAACTATACTTTGCCAGAAGCAGAGATTGTGGTTATTGGTCGTCATTGGGAAAAATTGGAACTTTTCTCATTTGCCAAAGAATGCTATATTACTGACAATATTCCTGAAGATTTGGCCTTTGACCACGCTTTTGAGTGTTGTGGTGGTGATGGTACTGGACCAGCCATTAATGACTTGATTCGCTATATTCGTCCTCAGGGAACGATTCTCATGATGGGAGTTAGCGAGTATAAAGTCAATCTCAATACACGCGATGCCTTAGAAAAAGGCTTGGTCTTAGTTGGATCTTCTCGTTCTGGCCGCATCGATTTTGAAAATGCAATCCAAATGATGGAAGTCAAGAAATTTGCCAATCGTCTTAAAAATATCCTTTATCTAGAAGAACCTGTAAGAGAAATTAAAGATATTCACCGTGTCTTTGCAACCGATTTAAACACAGCCTTTAAAACCGTGTTTAAGTGGGAAGTATAGGTGCTGGAGGTTAATTGTGGAGAAAATCATTAAAGAGAAAATTTCTTCCCTACTTAGTGAAGAAGAGGAAGTCCTCAGTGTTGAACAACTGGGGGGAATGACCAATCAAAACTATTTGGTCAAAACAACAAATAAGCAATACATCGTTAAGTTCTTTGGTAAAGGGACAGAAAAGCTGATCAATCGTCAAGATGAAAAGTACAATCTTGAACTACTAAAGGATTTAGACTTAGATGTAAAAAATTATCTTTTTGATATTGAAGCTGGTATCAAAGTAAATGAGTATATCGAATCTGCGATTACGCTTGATTCAACGTCAATCAAGACCAAGTTTGATAAAATTGCTCCAATTTTACAAACCATTCATGCTTCTGGTAAGGAATTAAGAGGAGAATTTGCTCCTTTTGAAGAAATCAAAAAATACGAATCTTTGATTGAAGAAAAAATCCCGTATGCCAACTATGAAGCTGTTCGAGAAGAAGTCTTCTCCTTAGAGAAAAGATTGGCTGACTTAGGTGTTGACAGAAAATCTTGTCATATCGATTTGGTGCCTGAAAACTTTATCGAATCACCTCAAGGACGACTTTATTTGATTGACTGGGAATATTCATCAATGAACGATCCAATGTGGGATTTGGCTGCCCTCTTTTTAGAGTCTGAATTCACTCGTCAAGAGGAAGAAGCCTTCCTATCTCACTATGACAGTGAGCAAACACCTGTTTCTCGTGAAAAGATTGCGATCTATAAAATTTTACAAGATACTATTTGGAGTTTATGGACAGTCTATAAGGAAGAGCAAGGCGCAGATTTTGGTGACTATGGTGTGAATCGTTACCAAAGAGCTGTCAAAGGTTTGTCCTATTATGGAGGTTCAGATGAAAAATAAAAATGGAGTTTCTTTTGGTCTACTCTCAGGTATTTTCTGGGGGTTGGGTCTGACAATTAGTGCTTATATCTTTTCAATTTTTACTGACTTGTCGCCCTTTGTGGTAGCCGCTGCTCACGATTTCTTGAGTATCTTTATCTTACTAGCTTTTCTCTTGGTAAAAGAAGGAAAAGTTCGTCTCTCAATTTTCTTAAATATTCGCAATGTTAGTGTGATCATCGGAGCCTTGCTAGCAGGCCCTATCGGTATGCAGGCCAATCTTTATGCAGTTAAGTATATCGGTAGTTCTTTAGCTTCATCTGTATCGGCTATTTATCCTGCGATTTCAGTTTTATTGGCTTTCTTCTTTTTGAAGCACAAGATTTCGAAAAATACTGTGTTTGGGATTGTCTTGATTATTGCAGGGATTATTGCTCAGACCTATAAGGTTGAACAGGTCAATTCCTTCTACATTGGTATTCTCTGTGCTTTGGTTTGTGCTATTGCATGGGGAAGTGAGAGTGTTCTTAGCTCCTTTGCTATGGAAAGTGAATTGAGTGAAATCGAAGCCCTCTTAATCCGTCAAGTGACTTCATTCTTGTCCTATCTTGTGATTGTGCTCTTCTCTCATCAGTCATTTGCAGAAGTAGCTAATGGACAATTGTTAGGTCTTATGATTGTCTTTGCAGCCTTTGATATGATTTCCTACTTGGCTTATTATATCGCTATCAATCGCTTGCAACCAGCCAAGGCTACAGGTCTTAACGTGAGCTATGTAGTATGGACAGTCTTGTTTGCAGTTGTTTTCTTGGGTGCACCGCTAGATATGTTGACAATTATTACGTCACTTGTCGTTATTGCTGGAGTTTATATTATTATTAAAGAATAAAGGAGATTCGTGTGAAAGCCATCATCTTAGCAGCGGGCTTGGGAACTCGCTTGCGTCCTATGACTGAAAATACCCCTAAAGCCTTGGTTCAGGTTAATCAAAAACCCCTGATTGAATACCAAATTGAGTTTCTCAAAGAAAAAGGAATTAACGACATCATCATCATCGTTGGTTACCTTAAAGAACAATTCGATTATTTAAAAGAGAAATATGGTGTTCGCCTCGTCTTCAATGATAAATACGCTGACTACAATAACTTTTACTCTCTCTATCTTGTAAAAGAAGAATTAGCTAACAGCTATGTTATTGATGCCGATAATTATCTCTTTAAAAATATGTTCCGCAATGATTTGACACGTTCGACTTATTTTAGTGTCTATCGTGAAGATTGTACTAATGAATGGTTCTTAGTCTATGGCGATGACTACAAAGTTCAAGACATTATTGTTGATAGCAAGGCAGGTCGCATCCTTAGTGGTGTATCCTTCTGGGATGCTCCAACTGCAGAAAAGATTGTCAGCTTTATTGACAAGGCTTATGCAAGTGGTGAATTTGTTGATCTCTACTGGGACAATATGGTTAAGGATAATATCAAAGAGCTGGATGTCTATGTTGAAGAATTAGAAGGCAATAGTATCTATGAAATCGATAGTGTCCATGACTATCATAAATTAGAAGAAATTCTTAAAAACGAAAATTAAAGATTCCAACATCTGGCTAAAATAGTCGGATGTTTTTTTGATTTTTTACGAATAGATAGATGAGTAGAAAAAGAAATGGAGATATTTATGAAAATCACAAACTATGAAATCTATAAATTGAAAAAATCAGGTTTGAGCAATCAACAGATTTTAAACGTTCTAGAATACGGTGAAAATGTCGATCAAGAACTGTTGTTAGGAGATATTGCAGATATATCAGGTTGCAGAAATCCAGCTGTTTTTATGGAACGTTATTTTCAGATAGACGATAAGCATTTGGAGAAGGAGTTTCAAAAATTTCCATCTTTCTCTATTTTAGACGACTGTTATCCTTGGGATTTAAGTGAAATATACGATGCGCCTGTGCTTTTATTTTACAAGGGAAATCTTGACCTCTTGAAATTTCCTAAGGTAGCAGTTGTGGGCAGTCGTGCTTGTAGCAAACAGGGAGCTAAGTCAGTTGAAAAAGTCATTCAAGGCTTGGAAAATGAACTGGTAATCGTAAGTGGATTAGCCAAGGGCATTGACACAGCAGCCCATATGGCAGCTCTTCAGAATGGTGGAAAAACCATTGCAGTGATTGGAACAGGTTTGGATGTGTTTTATCCTAAAGCCAATAAACGTTTGCAAGACTACATCGGCAATGACCATCTGATTCTTAGTGAATATGGACTTGGTGAACAACCTCTAAAATTTCATTTTCCTGCCCGTAATCGCATCATTGCTGGACTTTGTCGAGGTGTGATTGTAGCAGAGGCTAAGATGCGCTCAGGTAGTCTCATTACCTGTGAGAGGGCAATGGAAGAAGGACGCGATGTTTTTGCTATTCCTGGAAGTATTTTAGATGGACTATCAGACGGTTGCCATCATTTGATTCAAGAAGGGGCAAAATTGGTCACCAGTGGGCAGGATGTTCTTGCAGAATTTGAATTTTAATACTCTTCGAAAATCTCTTCAAACCACGTC
>NZ_KV802690.1:763329-765792 GCF_001810785.1 Streptococcus sp. HMSC073F11 | reverse complement strand
TCTCTTCAAACCACGTCAGCTTCACCTTGCCGTAGGTATGGTTACTGACTTCGTCAGTCTCATCTGCAACCTCAAAGCAGTGCTTTGAGCAGCCTGCGGCAAGTTTCCTAGTTTGCTCTTTGATTTTCATTGAGTATAAGAAGAAAGTCCGCTTACTAGACAAACTTTTCTTCTATATATAGTAGCTAAGTCTTGACAGTTATGGCAAAATGGTTTACACTTTATAAAGTTTATTACTTTGAAAAGGTGTGATACTGTGGCTACGGCAACAAAAAAGAAAAAATCAACAGTTAAAAAAAATCTAGTAATCGTGGAGTCGCCTGCTAAGGCCAAGACGATTGAAAAATATCTAGGCAGAAACTACAAGGTTTTAGCCAGTGTCGGGCATATCCGTGATTTGAAGAAATCCAGTATGTCTGTCGATATTGAAAATAATTATGAACCGCAATATATCAATATTCGAGGAAAGGGCCCTCTCATCAATGACTTAAAAAAAGAAGCCAAAAAAGCTAATAAAGTCTTCCTGGCGAGTGACCCGGACCGTGAAGGAGAAGCGATTTCTTGGCATTTGGCCCATATTCTCAACTTAGATGAAAATGATGCCAACCGTGTGGTCTTCAATGAAATCACCAAGGATGCGGTCAAAAATGCTTTTAAAGAACCTCGTAAGATTGATATGGACTTGGTCGATGCCCAACAGGCTCGTCGTGTCCTAGACCGTTTGGTAGGCTATTCGATTTCGCCTATTTTGTGGAAGAAGGTCAAGAAGGGCTTATCAGCAGGGCGCGTTCAATCTATTGCGCTTAAGTTAATCATTGACCGTGAGAATGAAATTAATGTCTTTCAGCCTGAAGAATACTGGACAATTGATGGTGTCTTTAAAAAGGGAACCAAGCAATTTCAGGCATCCTTCTATGGAGTAGATGGCAAAAAGCTGAAACTGACTAGCAATGATGAGGTCAAGGAAGTCTTGTCTCGTCTGACTAGTAAAGACTTTTCAGTGGATCAGGTGGATAAGAAAGAGCGCAAACGCAATGCTCCATTACCTTATACTACTTCATCTATGCAGATGGATGCTGCCAATAAAATCAATTTCCGTACTCGAAAGACCATGATGGTTGCCCAACAGCTCTATGAAGGGATTAATATTGGTTCTGGTGTCCAAGGTTTGATTACTTATATGCGTACTGATTCGACCCGTATCAGTCCTGTAGCCCAAAATGAAGCTGCAAGTTTCATTACGGATCGTTTTGGTAGCAAGTATTCTAAGCATGGTAGCAAGGTTAAAAATGCTTCAGGTGCTCAGGATGCCCATGAGGCTATTCGCCCGTCTAGCGTTTTTAATACACCTGAAAGTATTGCTAAGTATCTGGACAAGGACCAGCTCAAGCTCTATACCCTTATCTGGAATCGTTTTGTGGCTAGCCAGATGACAGCTGCTGTCTTTGATACTATGGCTGTTAAATTGTCGCAAAATGGAGTTCAATTTGCTGCCAATGGTAGTCAGGTTAAGTTTGATGGTTATCTTGCCATTTATAATGATTCTGACAAGAATAAGATGTTACCGGACATGGCTGTTGGAGATGTAGTCAAGCAGGTAAATAGCAAACCAGAGCAACATTTCACTCAACCGCCTGCTCGCTATTCTGAAGCGACACTGATCAAGACCTTGGAGGAAAATGGGGTTGGCCGTCCGTCAACCTACGCACCAACAATTGAAACCATTCAGAAACGTTATTATGTTCGCCTTGCAGCCAAACGCTTTGAACCGACAGAGTTGGGAGAAATTGTTAATAAGCTCATCGTTGAATATTTCCCAGATATCGTAAACGTGACCTTTACAGCTGAAATGGAAGGCAAACTGGATGATGTCGAAGTCGGAAAAGAGCAGTGGCAACGTGTCATTGATGCCTTTTACAAACCATTCTCCAAAGAAGTGGCCAAGGCTGAAGAAGAAATGGAGAAAATCCAGATTAAGGATGAACCAGCTGGATTTGATTGTGAAGTGTGTGGCAGTCCAATGGTCATTAAACTTGGTCGTTTTGGTAAGTTCTATGCTTGTAGCAATTTCCCAGATTGCCGTCATACCCAAGCAATCGTGAAAGAAATCGGTGTTGAGTGTCCAAGTTGTCATCAGGGACAAATCATTGAGCGTAAAACCAAGCGTAACCGTCTCTTCTATGGTTGCAATCGCTATCCAGAATGTGAATTTACCTCTTGGGATAAGCCTGTTGGTCGTGACTGTCCAAAATGTGGCAATTTCCTCATGGAGAAAAAAGTCCGTGGTGGTGGCAAGCAGGTTGTATGTAGTAATGGTGACTACGAAGAAGAAAAGATTAAATAAGAGGAGAGTCCTGAAAGTGAATTTCAGGCTCTTTTTGGTTGGAACTTGACAAAATTCACCATTGTATGCGAAACTAGAAGAAGATTATTTTATACTCAATGAAAATCAAAGAGCAAACT
>NZ_KV802690.1:731685-763229 GCF_001810785.1 Streptococcus sp. HMSC073F11 | reverse complement strand
CAGGTTGCTCAAAGCACTGCTTTGAGGTTGCAGAAGAGACTGACGAAGTCAGGAACCATACCTACGGTAAGGGTGACGTTGACGCGGTTTGAAGAGATTTTCGAAGAGTATCAACTAGGAGAAGTTATGCGTCTTATCTATCTAATTATTGGTTTCTTATCACTGGCCTTGGCTATTATTGGGGTTGTTTTGCCCTTATTGCCGACAACGCCTTTTCTTTTGTTGTCTATTGCTTGTTTCTCAAGAAGTTCCAAGCGCTTCGAAGATTGGCTTTATCATACCAAACTCTATCAAGCATATGTGGCTGATTTTCGTGAGACCAAGTCCATTGCGCGTGAACGTAAGAAAAAAATCATCGTATCTATCTACATCTTGATGGGAATTTCCATTTATTTTGCACCTCTTTTACCAGTCAAAATCGGTCTAGGAGCCTTGACCATCTTTATCACCTATTATCTCTTCAAGGTCATTCCAGACAAAGAATAGTTAAAATAGTAGTTATTTGCCTTGATAAAATTGAAAGCATATTCACAACAATATGATATAATAAGTTTAAAGTAATCTTCAAGGAGAATCAAATGATTTACGAATTTTGTGCTGAAAATGTGACCTTGCTTGAAAAAGCGATGCAGGCTGGATCTCGTCGAATCGAACTCTGTGATAATCTTGCAGTTGGTGGGACAACACCCAGCTATGGAGTGACTAAGGCAGCGGTTGAATTGGCAACCAACTACGATACGACCATTATGACCATGATTCGTCCACGTGGTGGCGACTTTGTCTATAATGACCTAGAAATTGCTATCATGCTAGAAGACATTCGGTTGACTGCTCAGGCTGGAAGTCAAGGGGTCGTTTTTGGTGCTTTAACTGCTGATAAGAAGTTGGATAAAGCTAATCTTGAGAAGCTGATAGCTGCATCAAAAGGAATGGAAATTGTCTTCCATATGGCCTTTGATGAATTAAGTGATGAAGATCAACTGGAAGCTATTGACTGGCTCAGTCAAGCTGGTGTTACTCGTATCTTAACTCGTGCTGGTGTGTCTGGCGACTCCTTAGAAAAACGTTT
Organism: Streptococcus sp. HMSC073F11; assembly: GCF_001810785.1. Classification (GTDB taxonomy): domain Bacteria; phylum Bacillota; class Bacilli; order Lactobacillales; family Streptococcaceae; genus Streptococcus. The sequence continues at coordinate 762,160 of NZ_KV802690.1, read as the reverse complement.
TGCTCACTATCACAGAATTTTGGAGCACGCTAAAGGTAAAATTGAAATTCTACCAGGTGGGGGGATTGACCTTGACAACCGTCAAACCTTTATCAATCAGCTAGGCGTGACACAATTACATGGAACCAAGGTTGTCTTTTAAAAAATAGAAAGGAACTGCTAGCTTTGGGTAGCAGTTTTCACTTATGTTTGAAATTTTTAAATCCTATCAGTTTAATCAAGAAAAGGCTCATGATTATGGTTTTGTAGAAAATGGTGGAGTGTGGACCTATAGTTGCCAAATTTTGCAGGATGACTTTGTCATGACTGTGTCCATCACTACTGATAATGTGAGTTTTCAAGTCTTTGACCAGGAGACTGGTGACCTCTATCCTCAAGTTCATATGGAAAGTATGACAGGAAGTTTTGTTGCAAGTGTCCGTGAGGCTTGTCTGGAGATTCTCTACCAGATTCGGAAGGCTTGTTTTGAGGTACAGGATTTTATCTGCCCTCAGACTAAGCGAATCATGACTCAAGTTCAGGAAAAGTATGGTAATCAGTTGGAGTATTTGTGGGAGAAATCGCCTGATACGGCAGTGTTAAGACATGAAGGCAATAAAAAGTGGTATGCCGTCTTGATGAAAATTTCTTGGGATAAGCTGGAAAAGGGCAGAGAAGAGCTAGTGGAAGCAGTCAACCTCAAACATGACAAAGTAGCCGATTTACTTTCAAAAAAGGGCATTTATCCAGCTTTTCATATGAATAAACGTTACTGGATTAGTGTGGCGCTTGATGATACTTTATCAGATAAAGAAGTATTGGAATTTATAGAAAAAAGTTGGAACTTAACCACTAAAAAATGAAACATTTCAATGGTTTTCAAGAACTTTCAATTAGCAAAATATTCTCTACTGAAGAAATTTTCAGAAAATATTGGATTTTTTCTTGACAAGCACTTTTGCCTATGCTAAAATACTAAACAAGATATCAAACGAAGGAGAAAGTCAAACATGAAAACAGCTAAGTTTAATCAATTTGCTTTGTTGTTGAGGTACTCGGGCTAGTGCAAAAAGCATTAGTCCTGTTTGGCTTACCAAGCGGGAGTGAATCAACATCTCGCTTGGGTTTCTGAGCGAGATGTTTTTTTAAAACCACATTTGGAAAAGGGGAAATCTTATGAGAACAGTTGAATTTCTAGATACCAGCCTTCGGGATGGAGAACAGACGCCGGGTGTTAACTTTTCAATCAAGGAAAAAATTGCCATTGCAAGACAGCTGGAGAAATGGGGCATTTCAGCCATCGAAGCTGGTTTTCCAGCGGCTAGTCCAGACTCATTTACGGCAGTTCAGGAGATTGCTAAGACCTTGAAGAAAACGGCAGTGACTGGTTTGGCCCGCTCTGTCAAGTCTGATATTGATGCTTGTTACGAAGCCCTCAAGGATGCCAAATATCCACAGGTTCACGTCTTTATCGCTACTAGTCCCATTCACCGCAAGTATAAGCTCAATAAGAGCAAGGAAGAGATTCTAGAAGCTATTAAGGAGCATGTCTCTTATGCACGTTCCAAGTTTGAGGTTGTCGAATTCTCTCCTGAGGATGCGACCAGAACAGAGTTGGATTTCCTCTTACAAGTCGTTCAAACAGCGGTTGATGCAGGTGCGACTTATATCAATATCCCTGATACGGTAGGATTTACCACACCAGAGGAATATGGAGCTATCTTCAAATACTTGATTGAGAATGTCAAAACGGAACGTCAGATTATCTATTCGCCTCACTGTCATGATGACCTCGGAATGGCAGTGGCTAATAGCCTTGTTGCTGTCAAGAATGGGGCAGGACGAGTCGAAGGAACCATCAATGGTATCGGGGAGCGAGCTGGTAATGCTGCTTTGGAAGAAATTGCAGTGGCCCTCAATATTCGTCAAGATTACTATCAAGCAGAAACTAGTATTGTTTTAAATGAAACCATCAATACGTCAGAAATGGTTTCTCGCTTCTCAGGTATCCCAGTTCCTAAAAACAAGGCCGTTGTTGGTGGCAATGCCTTTTCTCATGAATCTGGTATTCACCAAGACGGAGTCCTTAAAAATCCTCTTACTTATGAGATTATCACCCCTGAATTGGTCGGTGTCAAGAGTAACAGCCTCCCACTTGGAAAATTGTCAGGTCGCCATGCCTTTGTTGAAAAACTAAGAGAACTGGCCTTAGACTTTACAGAAGAGGATATCAAACCACTCTTTGCTAAGTTCAAGGCATTGGCCGACAAGAAACAAGAAATCACAGATGCAGATATTCGTGCTCTGGTAGCTGGAACCATGGTTGAAAATCCAGAAGGCTTCCACTTTGATGATTTACAACTTCAAACTCATGCAGATAATGACATTGAAGCACTCGTTAGCCTAGCCAATATGGATGGTGAGAAAGTTGATTTCAATGCGTCAGGGCAAGGTTCTGTTGAAGCAATCTTTAACGCTATCGATAAGTTCTTTAACCAATCCGTCCGCTTGGTGTCCTATACTATTGACGCTGTGACAGATGGAATTGATGCCCAAGCTCGGGTTTTGGTCACTGTTGAAAACAGAGATACAGAAACCATCTTTAATGCAGCAGGGCTTGATTTCGATGTACTGAAAGCATCTGCTATTGCCTACATCAATGCTAATACCTTTGTTCAAAAAGAGAATGCTGGTGAGATGGGACGCAGTGTTTCCTATCGTGATATGCCTAGTGTGTAAAGGAGAAAGCTATGACAAAGAAAATAGTAGTTCTGGCAGGGGATGGAATCGGCCCAGAAATCATGGAGGCTGGTTTAGAAGTTTTGGAAGCTCTAGCTGAAAAAACAGGCTTTGACTATGAAATAGACAAACGACCTTTTGGAGGTGCAGGAATTGATGCAGCAGGCCATCCTTTACCTAGTGAAACCCTCAAAGCATGTAGAGAAACAGATGCCATTCTCCTAGCGGCTATCGGTAGTCCTCAGTATGATGGAGCAGCGGTTCGCCCTGAACAAGGCTTGCTAGCTCTCCGTAAGGAACTCAATCTCTATGCCAATATTCGCCCTGTAAAAATCTTTGACAGTCTCAAGCATTTGTCACCACTCAAACCGGAACGAATTGCTGGTGTAGACTTTGTTGTGGTACGGGAGTTGACAGGTGGGATTTATTTTGGGGATCATATTCTTGAAGAAAGAAAAGCGCGTGATATCAACGACTATAGCTATGAGGAAGTGGAGCGGATTATTCGCAAAGCCTTTGAAATCGCAAGAAGTCGGAGAAAAATCCTTACCAGTATTGATAAGCAAAACGTGTTGGCAACATCAAAACTCTGGCGGAAAGTAGCTGAGAAGGTCGCAAAGGATTTCCAAGATGTGACCTTGGAACACCAGCTAGTCGACTCAGCTTCCATGCTTATGATTACTAATCCTGCTAAGTTTGATGTCATCGTGACGGAGAATCTTTTCGGAGATATTCTATCTGATGAATCAAGCGTTCTATCTGGCACACTTGGGGTTATGCCATCAGCCAGTCATTCTGAAAATGGACCAAGTCTCTATGAACCTATTCACGGTTCAGCACCTGATATTGCAGGTCAAGGAATTGCCAATCCTATTTCCATGATTTTATCAGTGGCCATGATGCTGAGAGACAGCTTTGGACGTTATGAGGATGCAGAGCGTGTCGAGCGTGCTGTTGAGGCAAGTTTGGCAGCTGGTATATTAACGAGAGATATAGGAGGACAGGCTTCGACCAAGGAAATGACGGAAGCTATTATCGCAAGGTTATGAAGTTAGACGAAAAAATTACTCTAGTCCTTTTGATTTGGAATGTCATCATTTTCTTGATTTATGGCATTGACAAATCCAAGGCGAGGAGAAGAGCTTGGCGCATCCCTGAGAAAATCTTACTTATTTTAGCCTTTACTTGTGGTGGTTTTGGTGCTTGGTTAGCAGGAATCATCTTTCATCACAAGACTCGAAAATGGTACTTTAAAACAGTTTGGTTTCTTGGGATGGTGACCACACTAGTAGCCTTATATTTTATTTGGAGGTAATGGATGGCAGGAAAATCGATTTTTGATAAATTGTGGGACCGTCATGTCATCACAGGAGAAGAGGGGCAACCCCAACTCATGTATGTGGACCAGCACTATATTCATGAAGTGACCAGCCCTCAGGCATTTCAAGGATTACGAGACGCAGGTCGTAGATTGAGACGACCAGACTTGACATTTGGAACCTTTGACCACAATGTCCCGACAGTCAATATCTACGATATTCGAGATGTGATTTCTAAGGTACAAATTGATAAGCTTGCTGAAAATGTTGAGGAATTTGGGATCGAACATGCTGCCCACGGTTCTGAAAAGCAAGGAATCGTTCACATGGTTGGTCCAGAAACAGGAAGAACTCAACCAGGGAAATTCATCGTCTGTGGGGATAGCCATACAGCAACCCACGGGGCTTTCGGAGCGATCGCTTTTGGAATTGGGACCAGTGAGGTCGAACATGTCTTTGCGACACAGACCCTCTGGCAGGTCAAACCCAAGAAAATGCTGGTGGAATTCACTGGTGTTCCTCAAAAAGGAGTTTATTCCAAGGATTTCATTTTAGCTTTGATTGCCAAGTACGGCGTTGCTTGCGGCGTTGGCTACGTGGTGGAATATCGTGGACAAGCTATTGATGCACTGAGCATGGAAGAACGAATGACCATCTGCAATATGTCCATCGAGTTTGGATCCAAGATGGGAATCATGAATCCAGATCAAACCACCTATGATTATCTCAAAGGACGGGAATGTGTTCCAGAGGACTTTGAAGAGGCTGTGGCAGATTGGAAGACCCTTGTCAGTGATGAGAATGTCGTTTACGATAAGGTTATCCAGATGGATGTTTCAGACTTGGCTCCTATGGTGACCTGGGGAACCAACCCTGCTATGGGGGTTGACTTTGACAGTAGATTCCCAGAAATTAAGGATATGAATGATGAGCGAGCCTACAATTACATGGACTTGGAGCCTGGTCAAAAGCCAGCTGATATTGAACTAGGCTATATCTTTATCGGTTCTTGTACTAATGCTCGTCTCAGCGACTTGCAACTGGCTGCGCGATTTGTTAAAGGGAAGAAGATTGCTCCTAACTTAACGGCTATCGTAGTCCCAGGTTCTCGTCCTGTCAAACGAGCTGCTGAGAAGTTGGGCTTGGATAAGGTCTTTCTAGATGCTGGCTTTGAGTGGAGAGACCCAGGTTGCTCTATGTGCCTAGGGATGAATCCTGACAAGGTTCCAGATGGCGTTCACTGCGCCTCAACCAGCAACCGCAACTTTGAAGATAGACAAGGCTTTGGTGCTAAGACCCACCTCTGCAGTCCAGCCATGGCAGCTGCGGCAGCTATTGCAGGGAGATTCGTAGATGTTCGGCAAATGCCAGAAGCCCAGTAAGGAGAGGATATGGAGAAATTTACAGTTTATACGGGAACGACCGTTCCTCTCATGAATGATAATATCGACACCGACCAAATCCTACCCAAGCAGTTTCTCAAGTTGATTGATAAAAAAGGCTTTGGTAAGTACCTCATGTATGCTTGGCGTTATCTGGACGACAAGTATACTGAGGATCCTGACTTTGTCTTTAATCAGCCTGAATATCGTAAAGCCAGTATTCTTATCTCAGGGGATAACTTTGGGGCAGGTTCTTCGAGGGAACATGCAGCTTGGGCCTTAGCAGACTATGGTTTTAAGGTCGTGATTGCAGGATCTTTTGGGGATATTCATTACAATAATGAACTCAATAATGGCATGTTGCCTATTGTTCAGCCTAGAGAGGTTAGAGAAAAGCTAGCCCAGCTCAAACCGACTGACCAGGTAACTGTGGACTTGGAACAACAGAAAATCATCTCACCGGTTGGAGAGTTCACTTTTGAAATTGATAGCGAGTGGAAACACAAGCTCTCAAATGGTTTGGATGATATCGGAATTACCTTGCAGTATGAAGATTTGATTGCTGCCTATGAAAAACAACGACCAGCCTACTGGCAGGATTAGAAGAAAATTAGAAAAGGAAATAGAACTATGACAAAACACATTCAATGGAACGGAACACTTTCACAAGAAGGCTATGACATTTTAAAAGGTGAGGGCGGATGTATCGTTTGCCCTACTAAAGTTGGTTACATTATCATGACCAGCGATAAGGCAGGACTTGAGCGTAAGTTCGCAGCCAAAGAGCGTAACCGTAACAAACCAGGTGTTGTTCTCTGCGGTAGCATGGATGAGCTTCGTGCTTTAGCACAACTTAACCCAGAAATTGAAGCCTTCTACCAAAAACATTGGGATGAAGATATTCTTCTTGGTTGTATCCTTCCTTGGAAACCAGAAGCTTTTGAAAAACTCAAAGCATACGGTGATGGTCGTGAAGAGCTGATGACTGACGTGCGTGGAACGAGCTGTTTTGTTATCAAATTTGGTAAAGCTGGTGAACAATTGGCTGCCAAACTTTGGGAAGAAGGCAAGATGGTTTATGCCTCATCAGCTAACCCATCTGGAAAAGGAAACCGTGGTAAAGTAGAAGGTATTGGAGAACGTATCGAAGGAGCAGTGGACCTTGTTATCGAGGCAGATGACTACGTTGCTTCTATCCAGCCTGACAAAACGATTGAAACTCGCTATGAGCAAGGTGTGATGGTGTCTATGGTCGATAAGGACGGCAAACTCATCCCAGAACAAGGAGGAGCTCGCTCAACTTCACCAGCACCAGTTGTGATTCGTAAAGGACTTGACATTGATAAAATCATGATGCACCTTTCAGACACCTTTAACTCATGGGACTACCGCCAGGGTGAGTATTATTAGAATAGAGAAGGAGTGGGGAGAAAACAATTTCCCCTCTTTTTTCTATTTACGCAAGAAAAATCCGAACATTATATTTTAATTTATAAAATTATTTGACAAAATCTGTACTTTGATTTATAATTAATTAAGGAAACGTCGGAAAAGGCGTAGAGATGCGCAAGCATAGGTAGGTCATTACAAAAGAAACGAGACATCGATATGTTAAATGAATTTCCAATTTTTGATTACGAAGATATTCAATTGATTCCAAATAAATGTGTCATTAAAAGCCGTGCAGAAGCGGATACAAGTGTCACTTTAGGAAATCACACCTTTAAACTACCTGTTGTGCCAGCTAATATGCAAACGATTTTGGATGAAAATGTAGCAGAGCAACTGGCTAAAGGTGGTTACTTCTACATTATGCACCGTTTTGATGAGGCAGGACGTATTCCTTTTATTAAGCGCATGCATGAGCAAGGGCTTATTGCTTCTATCTCTGTCGGTGTTAAGGATTATGAGTATGATTTCGTTAGCCAGCTCAAATCTGATGCTCCTGAGTACATCACGATTGACATTGCCCACGGTCATGCGGATAGCGTGATTTCTATGATTCAACACATCAAGAAAGAATTGCCAGATACCTTTGTCATTGCAGGAAATGTGGGAACACCAGAAGCTGTGCGTGAATTGGAAAATGCTGGTGCGGATGCTACTAAGGTCGGAATCGGTCCAGGTAAGGTTTGTATCACCAAGGTCAAGACAGGTTTTGGTACAGGTGGTTGGCAATTGGCTGCCCTTCGTTGGTGTGCCAAGGCTGCACGTAAACCGATTATTGCTGATGGAGGAATTCGTACTCACGGTGATATTGCCAAGTCTATCCGCTTCGGTGCTAGCATGGTCATGATTGGTTCCCTCTTTGCAGGACATATTGAAAGTCCAGGGAAAACGATTGAAGTCGATGGTGAACAGTTCAAAGAATATTATGGTTCAGCCTCACAATATCAAAAAGGTGCTTACAAAAATGTGGAAGGCAAACGTATCTTGCTTCCTGCTAAAGGTCATCTGCAAGACACTTTAACTGAGATGGAACAAGACCTTCAAAGTGCTATTTCTTATGCAGGTGGACGTCAGGTTGCTGACCTTAAACACGTTGATTATGTTATCGTGAAAAACTCCATCTGGAATGGGGATGCTTCCCACTAAGACGGGCTATCTCACTAGAAAAAAACTTGTTATTAGAGCAAATTTCTGTTATAATAAAACAAGTTTCCACCCTTAGTGTAATGGATATCACGTAAGATTCCGGTTCTTGAGATGGGGGTTCGATTCCCTCAGGGTGGATGTAAACATCCTAAAAAGCCTTTAATAGGGCTTTTTTCTTTACACAGCCCTAAATTGGCCCTTAAAACTGAAAATCTCTTTTTAAAGAATTCCCAAATGCTCTCCAGTCCCGTTTTAAAGTGACTCAGGGGGCTTTTTTTGATATAATAAAAAGGACTGTTATCAGTTAGAAAGAGGTTGGTATGAAAGAATTACAAACTGTACTAAAGAACCATTTTGCAATCGAATTTGCAGATAAAAATTTACTGGAGACTGCCTTTACTCATACGAGTTATGCCAATGAGCACCGCCTCTTAAAAATTTCACACAATGAACGCTTGGAATTTTTAGGAGACGCTGTTCTACAGTTATTGATTTCAGAATATCTGTATAAAAAATATCCTAAAAAGCCTGAGGGTGACTTGTCTAAACTCCGTGCCATGATTGTCCGCGAGGAGAGTTTAGCTGGTTTTGCGCGTGATTGTCAGTTTGATCAGTTTATCAAGCTGGGTAAGGGGGAAGAAAAATCTGGTGGTCGCAATCGTGATACCATTCTTGGTGATGCCTTTGAGGCCTTTCTTGGTGCCCTCCTTTTGGACAAGGATGTGGCCAAAGTCAAGGAATTTATCTATCAAGTCATGATTCCTAAGGTTGAAGCAGGCGAATTTGAGATGATTACAGACTACAAAACCCATCTCCAAGAGTTGCTTCAGGTCAATGGGGATGTGGCTATTCGTTATCAGGTGATTTCTGAAACAGGGCCTGCTCACGATAAGGTTTTTGATGTAGAAGTTCTCGTTGAAGGTAAGAGCATCGGTCAAGGTCAAGGTCGTTCTAAGAAATTAGCAGAGCAGGAAGCTGCCAAAAATGCCGTTGAGAAAGGGCTGGATTCATGTATTTAAAGGAAATCGAAATTCAGGGATTCAAGTCTTTTGCTGACAAGACTAAGGTCATCTTTGACCAAGGTGTGACGGCAGTTGTTGGACCCAATGGTTCTGGAAAGTCGAATATTACAGAAAGTCTTCGTTGGGCCTTGGGGGAGTCAAGTGTTAAGAGTCTCCGTGGTGGCAAGATGCCAGATGTCATCTTTGCTGGAACAGAAAGTCGCAAACCACTCAATTATGCTTCTGTAGTTGTGACTCTGAATAATCATGACGGATTTATCAAGGATGCAGGTCAAGAAATCAGAGTAGAACGCCATATCTATCGTAGTGGAGATAGCGAATACAAGATTGACGGCAAGAAAGTCCGTCTGCGTGATATTCATGACCTTTTCTTGGATACAGGTTTGGGACGAGATTCCTTCTCCATCATTTCCCAAGGGAAGGTTGAGGAGATTTTCAACTCCAAGCCTGAAGAACGCCGTGCTATTTTCGAAGAAGCTGCAGGAGTTTTGAAATACAAGACTCGTCGAAAAGAAACTGAGAGTAAACTGCAGCAAACTCAGGATAATCTAGACCGCTTAGAGGATATTATCTATGAGTTGGACAATCAAATCAAGCCTCTTGAGAAGCAAGCTGAGAATGCCCGTAAGTTTTTAGACTTGGAAGGTCAACGCAAGGCTATTTATTTAGACGTGCTGGTTGCTCAAATCAAGGAAAATAAGGCTGAACTAGAGTCGACAGAAGAAGAGTTGGCACAAGTTCAGGAACTCTTGACAAGCTATTACCAAAAGCGTGAAAAATTAGAAGAAGAAAATCAAACTCTAAAAAAGCAACGCCAAGATTTGCAGGCTGAAATGGCTAAAGACCAGGGTAGTTTGATGGATTTGACTAGTCTGATTAGTGATTTAGAGAGGAAATTAGCCCTATCGAAACTGGAATCTGAGCAAGTAGCCATCAATCAACAGGAAGCACAAGCCCGTTTGGCTACTTTGGAGGATAAGAGAAATTTACTCAGCCAAGAAAAATCTGATAAAGAAAGCTCATTAACTCTGTTAGAGGAAAATCTAGTCCAAAATAATCAAAAACTTAATCGTTTAGAAGCTGAATTGCTGGCTTTTTCAGATGATCCTGATCAGATGATTGAGCTCTTGCGTGAACGCTTTGTGGCGCTTTTACAAGAAGAAGCGGATGTCTCAAACCAGTTGACCCGTATCGAAAACGAGTTGGAAAATAGTCGTCAGCTTTCTCAAAAACAAGCAGATCAACTAGAAAAGCTGAAAGAACAGCTGGCTACAGCTAAAGAGAAGGCTAGTCAGCAAAAAGAAGAGCTTGAAACTGCTAAGGAACAGGTTCAAAAATTATTGGCCGACTATCAAGCTATTGCCAAGGAACAAGAAGAGCAGAAAACTTCCTATCAAGCTCAACAAAGTCAACTCTTTGACCGTCTGGATAGTCTCAAAAACAAGCAGGCTAGAGCCCAAAGTTTGGAAAATATCCTGAGAAATCATAGTAACTTTTATGCAGGTGTCAAGAGTGTTCTTCAAGAAAAAGACCGTCTTGGTGGTATTATTGGTGCTGTTAGTGAGCACCTGACCTTTGATGTGCATTATCAAACAGCCCTAGAGATTGCCTTAGGGGCAAGTAGCCAGCATATTATTGTGGAAGATGAGAACGCGGCGACTAAGGCTATTGATTTCCTCAAACGCAACAGAGCCGGTCGTGCAACCTTTCTTCCTTTGACAACGATCAAGGCTCGTACGATTTCAAGTCAGAACCAAGATGCTATCGCTGCAATTCCAGGATTTCTGGGCATGGCAGATGAGTTGGTTACTTTCGATAATAGGTTGGAAGCTATTTTCAAGAATTTGCTAGCTACAACGGCTATCTTTGATACAGTAGAACATGCGCGTGCAGCAGCTCGCCAAGTTCGTTATCAGGTTCGTATGGTAACCCTTGATGGAACAGAGTTACGTACAGGTGGTTCCTATGCAGGTGGAGCCAATCGCCAGAATAACAGCATTTTTATCAAGCCAGAACTGGAGCAATTACAAAAAGAAATTTCTGAAGAAGAAGCAAGTCTTCGTTCAGAAGAGGCGACTTTGAAGACCTTGCAAGACAAGATGGCTAGATTGACCGAATCATTAGAAGCCATCAAATCTCAGGGTGAGCAGGCACGTATTCAGGAGCAGGGCTTGTCCCTCGCTTATCAGCAGACCAGTCAGCAAGTTGAAGAGCTAGAAACTCTTTGGAAACTCCAAGAAGAGGAATTAGATCGTCTTTCTGACGGAGATTGGCAAGCAGATAAGGAAAAATGCCAAGCACGCCTTGCCACTATTGCCAGTGACAAGCAAAATCTGGAAGCTGAGATTGACGAGATTAAGTCTAACAAAAATGCCATCCAAGAACGCTATCAAAACTTGCAGGAAGAGCTAGCGCAGGCTCGCTTGCTTAAGACTGAACTGCAAGGACAAAAACGTTATGAAGTAGCTGATATTGAGCGTTTAGGCAAAGAATTGGACAATTTAGATATCGAACAAGAGGAAATCCAGCGCCTTCTTCAAGAAAAGGTTGACAATCTTGAGAAAGTTGATACAGAATTGCTCAGTCAACAGGCTGAAGAAGCCAAAAACCAGAAAACAAATCTCCAACAAGGTTTGATTCGCAAGCAGTTTGAGTTGGATGATATTGAAGGTCAACTGGATGATATTGCTAGTCATTTGGATCAGGCTCGCCAGCAGAATGAAGAGTGGATTCGCAAGCAAACACGTGCTGAAGCTAAGAAAGAAAAGGTCAGCGAGCGCTTACGCCATCTACAAAGTCAATTAACAGACCAGTATCAGATTAGCTATACTGAAGCACTAGAAAAGGCACATGAATTGGAAAACCTCAATCTGGCGGAGCAAGAGGTGCATGATTTAGAGAAGGCTATTCGCTCACTGGGTCCTGTCAATTTGAATGCTATTGAACAGTACGAAGAAGTTCACAGTCGTCTGGATTTCCTCAATAGCCAGCGAGATGACATTTTGTCAGCGAAAAACCTGCTCCTTGAGACCATTACAGAGATGAATGATGAGGTCAAGGAACGCTTTAAATCAACTTTTGAAGCTATTCGTGAGTCCTTTAAAGTGACCTTCAAGCAAATGTTTGGCGGAGGTCAGGCGGACCTGATTTTGACTGATGGAGACCTGCTGACAGCTGGGGTTGAGATTTCTGTTCAACCTCCAGGTAAGAAAATCCAGTCGCTTAACCTCATGAGTGGTGGTGAAAAAGCCTTATCAGCTCTTGCTTTGCTTTTCTCCATTATTCGTGTCAAGACTATTCCATTTGTTATCTTGGATGAGGTAGAGGCTGCGCTTGACGAAGCCAATGTTAAACGCTTTGGGGATTACCTCAATCGATTTGACAAGGACAGCCAGTTTATCGTTGTGACCCACCGTAAGGGAACCATGGCAGCGGCTGATTCCATCTATGGAGTGACCATGCAAGAATCAGGTGTCTCAAAAATTGTTTCAGTTAAGTTAAAAGATTTAGAAAGTATTGAAGGATGACAATTAAACTAGTAGCAACAGATATGGACGGAACCTTCCTAGATGAGAATGGACGCTTTGATATGGACCGCCTCAAGTCTCTCTTGGTTTCCTACAAGGAAAAAGGGATTTACTTTGCGGTGGCTTCGGGGCGCGGATTTTTATCTCTAGAAAAATTATTTGCTGATGTTCGTGATGACATTATTTTTATCGCGGAAAATGGCAGTTTGGTAGAATATCAAGGTCAAGACTTGTATGAAGCGACCATGTCTCGTGAGTTTTATCTGGCAACTTTTGAAAAGCTGAAAACGTCACCTTATGTAGATATCAATAAATTGCTCTTGACGGGGAAAAAAGGCTCTTATGTGCTAGATACAGTTGATGAGACTTATTTAAAAGTGAGTCAGCACTATAATGAAAATATCCAAAAAGTAGCGAGTTTGGAAGATATCACAGATGACATTTTCAAATTTACAACCAACTTCACAGAAGAAACGCTGGAAGCTGGGGAGGCTTGGGTAAACGAAAACGTGCCTGGTGTTAAGGCCATGACAACTGGCTTTGAATCCATTGATATTGTTCTGGACTATGTCGATAAGGGTGTGGCTATTGTTGAATTGGCTAAAAAACTTGGTATCACAATGGATCAGGTTATGGCTTTTGGAGACAATCTAAATGACTTGCATATGATGCAGGTTGTGGGATATCCTGTGGCTCCTGAAAATGCACGACCAGAGATTTTAGAATTAGCAGAGACTATGATTGGTCACCATAAGGACCAGTCGGTTATCGCTTATATGGAGGGCTTATAATGGCAGATATAAAATTGATTGCATTGGACTTGGATGGGACCTTGCTGACTACTGATAAAAGGCTGACGGCTCGTACCAAGGCAACTTTGAAAGCTGCGCGTGATCGTGGTATCAAGGTCGTATTGACAACTGGTCGTCCCTTAAAAGCTATGGATTTCTTTCTCCATGAGCTAGGGACTGACGGTCAGGAAGATGAGTATACGATTACTTTTAATGGTGGTTTGGTTCAGAAAAATACAGGTGAAATCCTTGATAAGACAGTCTTTTCCTATGATGATGTGGCACGCTTGTATGAGGAAACAGAGAAATTATCACTGCCTCTTGATGCTATCTCAGAAGGAACGGTTTATCAAATCCAATCGGACCAAGAAAGTCTTTATGCCAAATTCAATCCAGCTTTGACCTTTGTTCCAGTGGACTTTGAAGACTTGTCTAGTCAAATGACTTATAATAAATGCGTAACTGCCTTTGCTCAAGAACCCTTGGATGCAGCCATTCAGAAGATTTCTCCAGAATTGTTTGACCAATATGAAATCTTTAAATCACGTGAAATGTTGCTAGAGTGGTCACCAAAGAATGTTCATAAAGCAACAGGTTTGGCTAAACTAATCAGCCATCTTGGAATCGACCAAAGCCAAGTCATGGCCTGTGGTGATGAGGCCAATGACCTTTCTATGATTGAGTGGGCAGGACTCGGTGTTGCCATGCAAAACGCTGTTCCTGAAGTCAAGGAAGTCGCAAATGTGGTAACTCCTATGACCAACGATGAGGAAGCTGTCGCCTGGGCTATCGAAGAATATGTGCTAAAGGAGAATTAAGATATGGGATTATTTGACCGTCTATTCGGAAAAAAAGAAGAACCTAAAATCGAAGAAGTTGTAAAAGAAGCTCTGGAAAATCTTGATTTGTCTGAAGATACAGAAGCTGAGGGAGTTTCTCAAGAAGAAGCAGAAATTGCTGAAGAAGCTGTGCTTGAAGAAGAGAAAATCCAAGACACAGTTGAAGAAAGTATGGATTCAGAGCCAGCTGTAGAAGTTTCTCAAGAAGAAGTCGAAGAATTTCCAAACTCAGAAGAAGTCTCAGAGGAAGAAAATCCTGAGTTCATAGAAGCTGTAGAAGAAAATAGTTCTGGAGTTCTTGAAGCAGAAAGGCCTCAGGTAGAAGAAACTGTTCAGGAAAAATATGACCGCAGTCTTAAGAAAACTCGTACAGGATTTGGTGCCCGCTTGAATGCCTTCTTTGCTAACTTCCGCTCTGTTGACGAAGAATTCTTCGAGGAATTGGAAGAACTGCTGATTATGAGTGACGTTGGTGTTCAAGTCGCTTCTAACTTAACGGAGGAGCTACGCTACGAAGCCAAGCTTGAAAACGCCAAGAAACCTGACGCACTTCGCCGTGTCATCATTGAGAAATTGGTTGAACTTTATGAAAAAGGTGGCAACTACGATGAAAGAATCCACTTCCAAGATGGCTTGACAGTCATGCTCTTTGTTGGTGTTAATGGTGTTGGGAAAACAACTTCTATTGGGAAACTAGCTCACCGCTATAAACAAGCTGGTAAAAAGGTCATGCTGGTTGCGGCAGATACCTTCCGTGCAGGAGCAGTAGCCCAGCTTGCTGAATGGGGCCGTCGTGTAGACGTTCCAGTTGTGACTGGACCTGAAAAAGCTGACCCAGCCAGTGTAGTCTTTGATGGAATGGAACGTGCCGTGGCTGAAGGTATCGATATTCTCATGATTGATACCGCTGGTCGTCTGCAAAACAAGGACAACCTTATGGCTGAGTTGGAGAAGATTGGACGCATTATCAAGCGTGTTGTGCCTGAAGCACCACATGAAACCTTCCTGGCACTCGATGCTTCAACTGGTCAAAATGCCCTGGTACAGGCCAAAGAATTTTCAAAAATTACCCCTTTGACAGGAATTGTCTTGACTAAGATTGATGGAACTGCTCGAGGTGGGGTTGTTTTAGCCATCCGAGAAGAACTCAATATTCCTGTAAAATTGATTGGATTTGGTGAAAAAATCGATGATATTGGCGAGTTTAACTCAGAAAACTTTATGAAGGGTCTCTTGGAAGGTTTAATCTAATCAGAAACAAAAATCCTGCAAGCTACAAACTTGCAGGAAATTTTTTTATTCTAAGCGACCATCTTGACGGTAGGCAATATCTGGTTGCCAAGTCCATTTGGCACCGAATTTTTCAAGTAAGTCAAAGCTTGCTTGAGGGCCCATGCTTCCAGCTTTATAGTCATGAAGTGGGGCACCATTTTCAGCCCAGAGCTCTTCGATACGGTCAATCAATTTCCATGATGCGCCAACTTCATCCCAGTGGCTAAAGTTAGTTGAGTTGTTATTTAAGACATCATAGATTAATTTCTCGTATGGTTCTGGGGAAGCACCAGTTGCAGTCGCATCTGTACGGTAATCAAGTGAGTTAGGAGCCAAGTTAAATTCTTCTCCTACTTGCTTCCCATTTAGGCTAAGAGAGAAGCCTTCTGTTGGTTGGATATAGATGGTCAAAATGTTTGGAGCAAGTGGTTCTCCAAAGATAGAATCCATTTGTTTAAAGACGATGTTGACATGAGTTCCTTTTTCAGTCAGACGTTTACCAGTACGGAAGAAGAAAGGAACACCACGGAATCGATCGCTGTTTACAAAGAAGGCACCAGATGCAAAGGTTTCAGTTGTAGATTCTGGATTCACATTTGGTTCACTACGATAAGAGATATATTTCATGCCATCAATCTTACCAGAGCGGTATTGACCACGGATAAAGTATTCTTTAAGTTCTTCATCAGTTGGGTGATAGAGGTTTTTAAAGACCTTAATCTTCTCAGCACGAATCTCGTCTTTTGTGAAGCTTGCTGGCTTGTCCATGGCAAGGAGAGAAAGCAGTTGTAGTGTATGGTTTTGTACCATGTCGCGGAGGGCACCAGATTGGTCATAGTAGCCACCACGTTCTTCTACACCCAAGCGCTCTGCAAAAGTAATTTGAACATTGTCGATAAAATCCTTGTTCCAAACATTTTCAAAAATCAAGTTTGCAAAGCGAACTGCAAAGATACTTTGGATCATTTCCTTACCAAGATAATGGTCAATACGGAAAATTTGTTCTTCGTCAAATGTTGCTAGGAGCTCGTCATTCAACTTGCTTGCAGTTGCGTAATCTGTACCAAATGGTTTTTCAACGATTAAGCGCTCAAAACCTTTACCATCCACAATGTTTTCAGACTTGAGGTGTTTGGCGATAGTTCCAAAGAACTGAGGTGCCATAGACAAGAAGAAGAGCTTGTTGTGTTCAGCTTGGTATTTGTCATTTAGTTCAGCCTGCAATTGACGCAAAGCAATGTAGTGCTCTGTATCATTGACATCATGACTTTGATAGTAGAAGTGGCTAGCGAACTCTTGAGCCTGTTCGGTACTATCTGCCAAATCAAGGATGGATTCGACTACAACAGATTCAAAATATTCCTTGCTCCAAGGACGACGAGCAGTTCCAATGACTGCAAAGTGTTCGGAAAGATTGCCGGATTTATATAGTCTAAAAAGGGAAGGGTAGAGCTTGCGTTTAGCCAGGTCTCCACTCGCACCGAAAATTGTAACAATAACCTTAGATGACATCTAGCTACCTAATTTCTATTTTTATTCCTAGTCTTGCTAGGTATGAGGAAACCTCATTTCATAAACTTAATTCTAACATAATTTTCCGAAAAATCAAAAAATCCAATACGAGATAGAAAAAAACTGCAAGGAAATCCTTACAGTTTGACTTTAGACGTTTAAGACCTTGTCCAAGAACTCTTTCAGACGTGGGTGCTGTGGGTTATCAAAGATTTGATCAGGTGTTCCGTCTTCAAGGAATTCACCATCCGCAGTAAAGATAACGCGGTTGGCAACCTGACGAGCAAATCCCATCTCATGGGTTACGATAATCATGGTCATACCTTGCTCAGCCAATTCCTTCATAACGTTTAGTACGTCTCCGACCATCTCAGGGTCAAGGGCAGAAGTTGGTTCATCAAAGAGCATGATGTCTGGATTCATTGCTAGTCCACGAGCGATAGCCACACGTTGTTTTTGACCACCTGATAGGCTATCTGGATTAGCATTAGCTTTATCTGCTAGCCCAACCTTGTCAAGCAACTCCATTCCCAATTTCTCAGCTTCTTCCTTAGTCATCAACTTGTGCTCGATAGGAGCAAAAGTAATGTTATCCAATACAGACATGTGTGGGAAGAGGTTGAAGTGTTGGAAAACCATTCCGATATTTTCACGGACGTGGTCAACGTTGGTTGTTTTTTCAGTTAAGTCATAACCGTTCACAGTGATGTGACCGCTAGTAACTTCTTCTAGAAGGTTGAGGCTACGAAGGAAGGTCGATTTACCAGAACCTGAAGGACCAATGATACAAACAACATCTCCTTCATAGAATTTAGTCGTAATTCCTTTTAAAACTTCATTTTTTCCATAGTGCTTGTGTAAATCATTTACATCAATTTTTAGTTTTGCCATTAACGAATCCTCTTTTCTAAGCGTTTCGCTAGTCTAGTCAAAAGTGTGATAATTACAAGATAGAAGATAGCAAGGATTGCATACATCTTGAAACTTTGGTAGTTACGGGCGATGATAATCTTACCAGTTTGGAAGAGTTCAACCAAACCGATAGCAGATACGATGGTTGTATCTTTAAGAGCGATAACGAATTGGTTAACAAAGTTTGGCAACATCAATTTAGTCGCTTGTGGCAAGATAATCTTACGCATGGTTTTTCCATAAGAGATACCCAAGCTTCGGCTGGCTTCCATTTGGCCAACCGGAACGGCCTGAATACCACCACGAACGATTTCAGCGATATAAGCAGCAGCATTGAGTGATAGGGCAATGGTACCAGCTACAAAGTCGTTAATTGGACTTTGTTGGCCTGTGATGGACTCGATGAAGTTTGGAATTCCCCAGAAGATGAAGGCTGCAAGAATCATCAAAGGAATACCACGGATAACGTCAACGAAAATCTCAGAGATCACACGAAGAGATTTGTAGGGGCTAACGCTAAACATACCGAAGATAATCCCGATAACAATAGCAATAGCAAATGAGATAAGAGCTAGAGCAAGAGTGATACCAAGTCCGCTAAGGAGCTGTTTGTAGTTATTTTGAAGCAAGCCCCAGATAGTTGTTTCGTCAACAGTGCTTGTTGAAGTAGTTGAAGATTCGCTAGCTAGGTATTTGTCAAGAATCTTTTGGAATTCACCGTTTGCTTTAAGGTTTGCAAGTCCGTTGTTGAACATTTCAATCAATTCTGGATTTGCTCCTTTTTTAACGGCAAAGGCTGTTTCACCGATTGGAGTTCCAGCGATTGGTGTTTTCAATTTTTGCCCTTGACTGATAGAATATTTGAGGACAGGCTCATCATCCATAACCGCATCGATTGCCCCAGTATTTAAACTGTCATACATTGAAGAACCATCAGCGAAGGTTTTGATTTTGTAACCGTATTTGCTTTGATTTTCTGTTAGGAATGTTTGAGAAGCAGTTCCGTTTTTAACACCAACTGTCTTCCCTTTCAAATCTTCATAAGAAGCAATGGTACTTGATTCTTTGACACCAAGGATTGTATTAGCAGTGTAGTAGGATTCTGAGAAGTCAAAAGTTGCCTTACGAGCATCTGTGACAGACATACCAGCAATGATACCATCAGCTTGTCCAGCTTGAACAGCACTGATAGCGGCATCAAAACCAGGGTTGGTGATTTCAATTTCGAAACCTTGGTCTTTAGCGATAGCCTTAATCAAGTCCATATCAATACCAGTAAATTGGTTGCTTGAGTTTTGGAACACAAAAGGTGCAAAAGAAGAATCGCTGGCAATGATGTATTTAGCTTTAACAGGAATGGCTTTTAAGCCTGCTAGAGTAGTTGTAGTTGGCACTGCTGAAGATGATGAAGCAGTCCATTTCTTGATGATTTTATCAAGACTACCATCTTTTTTCATTTCAGCCAAGGCTTGGTTAAATTCAGTAACTAGGTGCTCGTATTTGCTACCTTTTTTAACACCGAAAGCAAAGCTACCTACAGCTTCACCATCCATTTCAATATGGAGGTCTTGCCCTTGGTTAATGGCATATTCGATAACAGGTTTGTCATCCATCATGGCATCGATGGCACCAGCACTCAAGCTGTTGTTCATCAAATCACTAGTGTCAAATGTTTTAATAGTAAAGCCGTATTTATCTTTGATTGTTTCAAGAAAACGTTGAGCAGCAGTTCCGTTTTTAACACCAACGGTTTTGCCAGTTAATTGGTCATATTTACTAATCTTGTGTGCCTTTGTAGTAGCAATGACAACTTTTGTATCATAGTAAGTATCAGACATGGTGAAGACTTTTTCACGTTCTTTAGTCTTTGTCATCCCTGCCATGATAGCGTCAGCTTGACCAGCTTGAACCGCATTTACCGCTGCGTCAAAACCAGGATAAGACATCTGAATGTTCCATCCTTTAATCTCAGCGACTTTGTTGATAATGTCAACATCAATTCCTTTATAAGTTTGATCTGAATCTTTAAACTCAAAAGGTGCATAGGCGGTATCAGACACAATCTTAATCGTTTCAGCTTTCGCGATACCTAATGAGAAAATTGGGAATAAAATTAGCAAAAATGCTAGAAATTTTTTCTTCATTTTTAGTCTCCTTTTCCGAATATTTTCCCATTATATCAGAAAAAACAAAAAAATGCAAATCTAGGGACTTTTATGTTAGAAGATATAACATAAAAGCTCTTTATTTCTTTCTTGAACTGCTACCACAAAGTGCTATAATAATAGTATATAATAGAAGGAAAGAGGACAGGGATATGAAGAACAAAAAAATATTTAAAGACTTCCAAGCTTCAAAAATGAGTTTATACATTTACACAAGTCTCTTGTTAGCCTTTGTTTTTGTCTTCGTAGGAGAGTTTGTGGCTTATACTTTGTATGGTATTAGTTTGTTAGCACTCATCGGACTTGCTAGAAATTTTGGAGAGAGTGGTCAAGCTTTTGCTGCCTTCTTACAAACCTTGCTTCAGAGCTTGACGGATAAAACAAGTGACTTTCGTTTAATTTTAGAATTGCTGTCCTTTGGTTTCGTTCTCAACACTGTGTTCAGATGGACTAGAAAAGTTGAGAAAAGACCTATTCGAACTTTAGGATTTTATAAAGAAAATTTCCTCAGTAGTCTCCTGAAAGGATTTGGTCTAGGTCTGGCACTTTTTCTTCTTACTTTGTTATGTTTAGTGGCCTTGGGGCAATATCGTTTTGAATCCATTCACTTGAATCCTTATTCGCTTGCCTTTGTCATTTTTACTATCCCATTTTGGATTTTACAGGGGACAACAGAAGAAGTGGTGGCCCGTACCTGGCTCCTTCCTCAATTGGCCTCAAGAACCAATCTAAAACTAGCTGTTCTTATATCTAGCTTATTCTTTACCCTACTTCATATGGGCAATTCTGGTCTAACACCACTATCTTTAGTAAATCTCTTCTTATTCGGAGTTGCCATGGCTCTTTACCTTCTCAAAACTGATACAGTTTGGGGTGTTGCAGGTATTCATGGAGCCTGGAATTTTGCTCAGGGCAATCTTTTTGGGATTTTAGTTAGTGGTCAGCAGTCAGGAACGTCTTTGATGACCTTTTTACCACAAGGCGATCAAGGCTGGCTATCAGGTGGTTCTTTTGGGATTGAAGGTTCTATCATGACAAGTTTAGTCTTGTTACTTTTGATTGTCTATCTCGCTTACCAATTAAAGAAAGAAAATGAAAGGATGTGACTTCGGTCCGTCCTTTTCTTCGTGAAAATGCTATAAGTATGCTAAAATAGGAATAGCACATGGAGAGAGGATTCTTATGATTAACCGCATTACAGATAATCAATTTAAACTAGTATCAAAATATCAACCTTCAGGAGACCAACCACAAGCTATCGAGCAGTTGGTTGATAATATCGAGGGGGGAGAAAAAGCTCAGATTCTGATGGGGGCGACTGGAACAGGGAAGACCTATACCATGAGTCAAGTCATTTCCAAAGTCAATAAACCTACTCTGGTCATTGCTCACAATAAGACGCTTGCTGGTCAGCTCTATGGAGAATTTAAGGAATTTTTCCCTGAAAATGCAGTTGAGTACTTTGTGTCTTACTATGATTATTACCAACCTGAGGCCTATGTCCCTTCTAGCGATACCTATATTGAAAAGGATAGCTCTGTCAATGATGAGATTGACAAACTTCGTCACTCAGCGACTTCGGCCCTTCTGGAGCGTAATGATGTTATTGTCGTGGCCTCAGTCTCTTGTATCTATGGTTTGGGTTCGCCCAAGGAATACGCTGATAGTGTCGTTAGTCTCCGTCCTGGTCTAGAGATTTCTCGTGATAAACTCTTGAATGACTTGGTCGATATTCAGTTTGAACGTAATGATATTGATTTCCAACGGGGAAGATTTCGTGTGCGTGGGGATGTGGTGGAGATTTTCCCAGCTTCCCGTGATGAACACGCCTTTCGAGTAGAATTTTTTGGAGATGAAATTGACCGTATCCGTGAGGTTGAGGCTCTGACAGGTCAGGTGTTGGGAGAAGTGGATCATTTGGCGATTTTCCCAGCTACTCACTTTGTGACCAATGACGACCATATGGAAGTTGCCATTGCCAAGATTCAAGCAGAATTAGAAGAGCAGTTAGCTGTCTTTGAGAAGGAAGGTAAATTGCTTGAAGCCCAGCGCTTGAAACAACGGACAGAGTACGATATCGAAATGCTGCGCGAGATGGGCTATACAAATGGGGTTGAAAACTATTCACGTCACATGGATGGTCGTAGCGAAGGTGAGCCTCCTTATACGCTTCTCGACTTCTTCCCAGATGATTTCTTGATCATGATTGATGAGAGCCACATGACCATGGGGCAAATTAAAGGCATGTACAATGGAGACCGTTCTCGTAAGGAAATGTTAGTAAATTACGGTTTCCGTTTGCCGTCTGCTCTGGATAATCGTCCTCTCCGTCGGGAGGAGTTTGAGAGTCACGTTCATCAGATTGTTTACGTTTCAGCGACACCAGGTGACTATGAAAATGAACAGACTGAGACAGTGATTGAGCAAATCATTCGTCCAACAGGTCTTTTGGATCCTGAGGTGGAAGTCCGTCCGACTATGGGACAGATTGATGATCTCTTAGGTGAAATCAATGCCCGTGTTGAAAAGAACGAGCGAACCTTTATCACCACCTTGACCAAGAAAATGGCAGAAGACTTGACCGACTACTTCAAGGAAATGGGCATCAAGGTCAAGTACATGCACTCGGATATCAAGACCTTGGAACGGACGGAGATTATCCGTGACCTGCGCTTGGGTGTCTTTGATGTCTTGGTCGGAATCAACCTCCTCCGTGAAGGAATTGACGTTCCTGAAGTGAGCCTCGTAGCTATTCTCGATGCTGACAAGGAAGGTTTCCTTCGTAACGAACGTGGACTCATCCAGACCATTGGTCGTGCTGCCCGTAATAGCGAAGGACATGTCATCATGTATGCGGACACGATGACTCAATCTATGCAACGTGCCATCGATGAAACTGCTCGCCGTCGGAAAATCCAGATGGCCTATAATGAAGAACATGGTATTGTGCCTCAGACAATCAAGAAAGAAATCCGTGATCTGATTGCTGTGACCAAGGCAGTTTCTAAGGAAGAGGAGAAGGAAGTCGATATCAATAGCCTTAACAAACAAGAGCGCAAAGAACTAGTCAAGAAACTAGAAAAACAAATGCAAGAAGCCGTCGAAGTGCTTGACTTTGAACTGGCAGCACAGATTCGGGATATGATGTTGGAAGTGAAGGTGTTGGATTAAGGAGGAGAAAATAAATGACGGTTATTATCAAATCAATGGAAACTCCTGAAGAGATAGAAGGTAAATCCATTGTTCACTGGCAAACGTGGAGAGAGGCTTATGATGACCTTTTGCCTGCAGAATTTCAGGAGACAATGACATTAGAAAGGTGTCGATTCTTTAGTCAAAAATATCCAGAAAATACATTGATTGCGATGGATGGCATGAAGGTAGTTGGTTTTATTAGTTATGGCAACTTTCGTGATGAGACGATTCAAGCTGGCGAAATTATTGCCTTATATGTTTTAAAAGACTATTATGGAAAAGGTATTGCACAAAAGTTAATAAAAGCAGCTTTGATTGCTCTTGATCATTTTTCTGAAATTTTCTTATGGGTATTGAAAGATAATAAGCGCGCCATTGCTTTCTATCAAAAAATGGGCTTTACTTTTGATGGACAAGAAAAGATGCTTGAACTTGGAAAGCCTATAAAGGAAAAACGAATGGTATTCTATTATAAATAATTTTAAAAAGTAAAAGATAATATCTCTGGTACCAAGTCTGAAAATTTAATAAATTAGAAAGCGAGTAAATTTATGTCCCGTTCCCAATTAACGATTTTAACAAACATTTGTCTGATCGAAGACCTCGAAACTCAGCGCGTGGTGATGCAGTATCGCGCTCCTGAAACCAATCGCTGGTCAGGTTATGCCTTTCCAGGAGGCCATGTAGA
Organism: Streptococcus sp. HMSC073F11; assembly: GCF_001810785.1. Taxonomy (GTDB): domain Bacteria; phylum Bacillota; class Bacilli; order Lactobacillales; family Streptococcaceae; genus Streptococcus. Next base: position 738,223 of record NZ_KV802690.1, on the reverse strand, counting down.
AAATGGCGAATCTTTCGCAGAGTCTGTCATTCGTGAAATCTATGAAGAAACAGGGTTGACTATCCAAAATCCTCAACTTGTCGGTATTAAAAATTGGCCTCTGGATACAGGTGGGCGCTATATTGTCGTTTGTTATAAGACAACTGAGTTCTCTGGTACCCTTCGCTCTTCAGATGAAGGAGAAGTTTCTTGGGTGCAAAAAGACCAGATTCCAAACTTGGATCTGGCCTATGATATGCTACCTTTGATGGAGATGATGGAAGCTCCGGACAAATCTGAATTTTTCTACCCTCGCTGTACAGAAGACGATTGGGAGAAGAAAATCTTCTAGTCTTTTACTAAATAACCTAGCTGATCCAAGGCCTCCTCGATATAGTGGAGGTCTTGTTGTGTTTTCTGTCTAATAGTAATAGAAGATTAGGAAAAAACATATATACTCTGAAATAAATTAAAAATATTTCTAAAAAAGTATTGACAAAAACAAAGAAAACGCTTACTATATACATAAGGGAACGGTTCCATAATATAAAAAGGAGGAGTGATGACTACAATAAAACAGGTTGCTGAAGAAGCTGGAGTATCGAAATCAACAGTTTCAAGATATATTTCAAAAAAAGGCTATGTCGGAGATGATGCTAGAGAAAAGATAAAAAATGCTATCAAGAAATTAAATTACACACCGAATGTATTAGCACAATCTTTGAAGACTAAAAAAAATCAAATGGTAGGACTCTTATTGCCAGATATTTCAAATCCCTTCTTCCCAAGATTGGTTCGAGGAGCTGAATCATATTTGAAAGATAAAGGTTATAGGATTATGGTTGGTACTATTTCAGATCATGATTCGTTAGAAGAATATATAAACCTTTTGTTAAAAACAAATGCAGCTGGTATTATAACGACACTTGACTTTACAAAGGAATTTCCAAATTTGACGTTACCTGTTGTTGTGGTTGACCGGATTAGTAAAGATACAGGTTACGGTGTCTTTTCTGATAATCAGTTGGGTGGACGTTTAGCTGCTAAAGCAATTTGGAATGCTGGCGCTAAGCAAGTTATGATTATTAAAGTTTTAGATGATAAAGCTGAGAACATTGCGGAACGATTTGAAGCAAGTTTAAACTATTTGAGGAATAAATCTTTAGAGATTTGTATTGAAGAAAGTGAAACATTTGAGTTTGAAAAAATTCAAAAAGAAGCTAAAGAGAATCTAAAAAGAAATCCAAATATTGATAGTATTATAGCGCCTTCTGATATTCATGCGATAGCTTATATTCATGAAATTTTAGCAATTGGTAAAAAAATTCCAGATGATATTCAAATCATTGGTTATGATGATATTGTACTTAGTCAATTTATTTACCCTTCTTTATCAACTATTCACCAATCATCATATAAAATGGGAGAACAGGCTGCAAAGCTAATCTATAATATGGCAAATAAGTTCTCTATAGATGAAGTTAAAATTAAACTACCTGTTAGATACGTAGAAAGAAATACATTAAGGAGAAAGTAATGAGTAAAATTGTTGTTGTTGGAAGTATTTCAATGGACTTAGTTATGAGAACAAAAAGGATTCCAGAAGGAGGTGAAACGATTTTTGGGGATTCATTTAATATAGTTCCAGGTGGAAAAGGTGCAAATCAAGCTGTAGCTATTGGTAGATTATCCAGTGTAGAAGATAATATTTACATATTTGGAAACGTCGGAGAAGATATTTTTTCAGCAGATTTACTAAGTAATCTGCAAAATAATAATATTTCTACAGAACATGTGGGAACGGTACCACAATCTACAGGAGTTGCACAAATTACTTTATATGGAGGTGATAATAGGATTATTTATTATCCCGGAGCGAATAATTTAGTTAAAACAAATGATTGGAAAAATGAGTGGGAATTGATTAGTGATGCAAGTATTGTTGTATTACAAAATGAAATACCACATGAAGCCAACTTATCTATAGCTAAATTTTGTCAAGAAAATAAAGTTAAGGTGCTTTACAATCCTGCACCAGCTAGAGAAACGGATATAGAGATGATTCCTTTTTGTGATTTTATTACTCCTAATGAGCATGAATGTTCAGAGCTTTTTCCAGATAAGAAATTAGAAGAAATTATTAAAATTTATCCTAATAAAATGATTGTGACATTAGGAGTTGAAGGTTCTATTTATTATGATGGGGCAGCAGTTCAGAAGATTCCTGCTATAAAAGCAGAAGTAGTTGATACTACAGGAGCAGGAGATACGTTTAATGGTGCTTTTGCTTATGCTATCTCAAAAGGAAAAGAGATGAATATTGCATTGTCCTTTGCAACGATTGCTTCACATCTTTCTGTTCAAAGGTTTGGAGCGCAAGGAGGCATGCCGAGTTTGAAAGAAATAAAGGAGCATTCAGGATATGAAGAAATATGGGATTTTAAATAGTAATATAGCAAAACTAGCTGATGATTTAGGTCATATGGATTTGGTTTGTATCGGAGATTTAGGATTGCCAGTTCCAAAAGGTGTTGATAAAATTGATTTAGCATTAAGAAAAGGCAGTCCAAGTTTTTTAGAAGTTTTAAAAGAATATTCAGATCATGTACTTATTGAAAAAATTTTCTTAGCAGAAGAAATTAAGGAAAAAAACAAAGAACAGTGGCAAGCAGTTCTAGATCTTTTAGGATCGAATATAATTATTGAATATATTAGTCATGAAGAATTGAAAGCTATGAATACTAAAGTTAAGGCAGTTATTCGCACTGGGGAAGATACACCATATTCGAATATAATCTTGCAATCAGGAGTTATTATTTAGAAGGGGGTTGCCTATGAAAATTGAAATGAAGAACATTTCAAAATCTTTTGGGAATAATCGTGTTTTAGAAAGTATTGATTTGGTTCTTAATTCAGGAGAAGTTCATGCTTTAATGGGAGAGAATGGTGCAGGCAAATCAACCTTAATGAATATTTTAACTGGACTTTTTCCAGCTACTTCAGGAACTATTTTTATTGATGGAAAAGAAAAAACATTTTCTAATCCTCAAGAGGCAGAACGGTTTGGACTGAGTTTTATTCATCAAGAAATGAATACTTGGCCAGATATGACTGTACTTGATAATCTTTTTTTAGGAAGAGAAATTAAAAATTCGATTGGGTTTCTAGATAAAGCTAGTATGGAAAGGAAAGCTAAAGAAGCATTTAAACGTCTTAATATATCTATTCCTCTCGATGCAATCATTGGTCAATTATCAGTCGGACAACAACAAATGATAGAAATAGCAAAATGTCTATTATCAGAAGTTTCCTTGTTAATTATGGATGAACCCACAGCAGCTTTAACTGATCGTGAAACTGAAACACTTTTTAAAGTGATAGAAGGATTAAAATCTGATGGTGTAGGTATTGTGTATATTTCACATCGGATGGAAGAAATCTTTAAGATTACAGATCTTATAACTGTTATGAGGGATGGGTTTGTAATTGATACTAAGAAAACGAAGTTAACTAATGCGGATGAATTAGTTCAGAAGATGGTAGGTCGTGAATTAGAAGATTATTATCCAGAAAAAAAGGCTGAGATTGGGAATATTGTTTTTCAAGCTAAGAATCTTTCTGGTGATGCTTTTACGGATATTTCTTTCTATGTACGTCAAGGGGAAATTCTTGGTTTTTCTGGTTTGATGGGTGCTGGTCGTACTGAAATAATGCGAGCAATTTTTGGAATTGATTCTTTAAAATCTGGTCAAATTATAATAAACGAAGAACAACTAATAATTAAAAATCCTTTTGAAGCAATTAAGCATGGAATTGGTTTCTTAACAGAAGATCGTAAAGATGAGGGATTGATTTTAGATTTTTCTATTAAAGATAATATGACTTTACCTAGTACTCGTGATTTTGTTAAAAATGGCATTTTTGATAATAAAACAAGTGATATATTTGTACAACGTTTAATTGATAGGCTACGAATTAAATCAGGTTATCCAGATAAGGAAGTTGGGACACTTTCTGGTGGTAATCAACAGAAAGTAGTTTTAGCAAAATGGATAGGTATTGCTCCAAAAGTACTGATTCTAGATGAGCCAACTCGTGGGGTAGATGTTGGTGCTAAGCGTGAAATTTACCAATTAATGAATGAATTGGCTGAACGAGGTGTACCGATTATTATGGTATCTTCAGATTTACCAGAAGTGATCGGAGTCAGTGATCGCATTATGGTCATGCATGAAGGAAGAATTAGTGGAGAATTAACACGTCAAGAAGCTACACAAGAAAAAGTTATGCAACTAGCCACAGGAGGACAATAGTGTGAAAAATACTATGAAGTATATGTCAGAATTGACAACAGTAATAGCATTGATAATTTTAATGGCTGTCATCACTATTATCAATTCAAATTTTTTAACAGCAAATAATCTGTTAAATTTACTATTGCAAGTAACATCAAATGCACTGATCGCTTTTGGAATGACCTTTGTTATTCTAACAGGTGGAATTGATTTATCAGTTGGATCAATTTTAGCCTTATCCAGTGCGCTAACCGCTGGCCTATTAGGATCTGGAATGCCTGTTACGTTAGCAATTCTCATCTCTTTAATTTTGGGTTGCATTCTGGGGATGATGAATGGTTTATTGATTTCCTACGGGAAATTAGCTCCATTTATCGTTACTTTAGCAACTATGACTATTTTTAGAGGCGCAACACTTGTTTATACAAATGGGAATCCTATCACAAAAGGATTAAGTGATACATTCTTATTTCAATTTTTGGGGCAAGGTTATATAGTCGGAATTCCATTTCCTGTAATTATTATGTTTATTGTATTTATTGTTTTATATGTTTTACTTCATAAAACAGCATTTGGTAAATCTGTGTATGCTATAGGGGGGAATAAAAAAGCAGCATATATATCAGGTGTGAAACTAAATAAAGTGAAAATTATCATTTATTCAATTTCAGGTATTATGGCTTCAATTTCTGGATTGATTATAACATCACGCTTAAGTTCTGCTCAACCAACAGCAGGTGCTAGTTATGAAATGGATGCTATTGCAGCTGTTGTTCTTGGGGGAACCTCTTTATCAGGAGGTAAAGGTCGCATACTGGGGACCTTAATAGGTGCTTTAATTATTGGGGTTTTGAATAATGGACTTAATATTATCGGTGTTTCAGCATTTTGGCAACAAGTAGTAAAAGGAGTTGTAATCTTAATTGCTGTTCTGATTGATCGTTTTAAAGTTGTAAAACAGTAGAATAATTTTCAATTTTTTTAGAAATAGTAACAATTTATTAGATGACGTACAATAATCGGGATTGAAACTATCCCTATAGATATATATTACGAGGAGTAATAACATGAAAAATATTAAAAAAATTAGCATTTTTGCTTTGTTTGTAACATTTATTTTTGCTTTAGTAGCTTGTGGAAAAACTGGTTTAGGAAATTCATCAAATGATAATAAATCTACGATTCAAAAGTCGGCAAAAGAATTAAAATTAGGAGTTTCTATTTCGACTACTAACAATCCCTATTTTGTAGCTATGAAAGATGGTCTTGAAAAAGCCGCAAGAGAAAAAGAAGTAACTTTGAAGATAGCAGATGCACAAGATGATGCTGCTAGACAAGCAGATGATATTCAAAATTTTATTAGTCAAAATGTTGATGCTTTACTAATTAATCCAGTTGATTCTGATGCAATTGTTACATCTATTAAAGCTGCTAATAATGCAAATATTCCGGTAATCTTAATTGACCGCGGTAGTAATGGAGGTGAAGTCTTGACAACTGTTGCTTCTGATAACGTAGAAGCAGGTAAAATGGCTGCAGAATTTATTACCAAGCAATTGGGAGAAAAAGCAAAAACTTTTGAATTATCAGGAGTCCCTGGCGCTTCTGCAACTGTAGATAGAGGTAAAGGATTTGAACAAATTTCAAAGACAAATTTAGATGTTCTTTCTAGTCAATCCGCTAATTTTGACCGCGCAAAAGCTTTGAATACAGCGCAAAATATGATTCAAGGAAACAAAGAAGTGCAAGCAATCTTTGCACAGAATGATGAGATGGCGTTAGGAGCTGCACAAGCAGTAAAAGCAGCTGGTCTTAGCAATGTATTAATTGTTGGTATTGATGGTCAACCAGATGCACATGATGCTATTGCAAAAGGTGATATTACTGCCACTATTGCTCAGCAACCAGCTAAGATGGGTGAAATTGCTATTCAATCAGCAATAGATCATTATCAAGGGAAAAAACTGGAAAAAGAAACAGTTTCTCCAATTTATCTTGTGACTAAGGATAATGTTGATCAACATAACTGGTGATATATTTTTAGTAAGCAAGTAGTTGTTAATTTTCATTCAATGTGGTTTTTAAATATCATTGTTACTATTTGAGCTATTGGATTCAAAAAGACCAGATTCCAAACTTGGATCTGGCCTATGATATGCTACCTTTGATGGAGATGATGGAAGCTCCGGACAAATCTGAATTTTTCTACCGTCATCGTATAGAAGATGGCTGGGAGAAGAAAATCTTCTAGTCTTTTACTAAAT
>NZ_KV802690.1:685211-731585 GCF_001810785.1 Streptococcus sp. HMSC073F11 | reverse complement strand
ATAACCTAGCTGATCCAAGGCCTCCTCGATATAGCGGAGGTCTTGCTGTGTTTCAGCTTCGACTAGGTGGTAATGGATGCCATCTGTCAATTCAGACAGAGGTCTAAAATCTGAATGCTCGACTTGTTCTAGAAAATGTTGCACATCTCTGCGACAAGACAGTTTCAGCAAGGTTTCGATTTCTCCATAAACGGGATGGTCAATCAAGGTATTTTGAACACGTCCACCATTATCAACGATAGCAAGGAGTTCTTGACCGATTTCTTCAACTTCATGTTTCACTTTGAAAAGTTTGTGAACATAAGGATTGGTTTCAATTTGCTTATAGATGTAGCCACGATTAGTGGATAGGATAGGAGCGCCATCGGCTCTTAAAATTGCAATGTCCTGTACAATGACCTGGCGTGTAACATGAAAATGTTCAGCTAAACTTTGGCCATTGAGGGCTTTAGGAGCTTCTTTCAAGAGTTGGAGAAGGGCTTGTTTGCGATCTTTTGTCATAGTTCTTCCTTTTAACGGCGTTTTCGAAGCACTTTATAGACAGCTAGTGCCAATGTATAGTCTACCATACTATGGATAATTGTGCCAAATCCAACTAGTACAAATAGAACATAAAACATATTTTCTACATTGGTACCGGAAGTGGCGTAAAAAACGACACAGGCTAATACTTCAGCAAGGGCATGAATGATAGCTAAAACAAAGTTGAAAATCCAGGAAGATTTTGGTTTATCAAGAGTATCGGGGAATTTTTGTAAGTAAAGAGCTCCTAGAGTACCAAAAAAGATATGGGAAAAAGCTCGAAAAACGATAACCATGGGATAGCCAGCCATCAAGAATCCAAAACTAGAGGCTAGGATGACAAAAACTGCCATCAAGGGCGACAAGAACATGGCAATAAAAATAGCGATGTGGCTCCCCAAAGTGTAAGAAGCAGGTGGAATGACAATCTTGAAAGGCATCACAATCGGAATCAAAATTGCAATAGCCGTTAAGAGGGCAGTCATTGTCATAAATTGTGTCTTTTTCCGTGTGTTCATAAGAATCTCCTTTTTAATTGTATATACACTAGTATAGTACAACAAACAAGACAATAAAGCAAGGATTTACTTGGGTTTATTGGTCGTTTTTTAGTTAAAAGTTGGTAAAGATTTCACTAAAAAGAAACGACTTCAAACAAAATCTCCACCTTCAAGTATGAAAGCGGAGATTGTTTTTATTTCTTCAAAGTTTGTAGTCTTGGAACAATAGCTAGGGTTAGAACTGCGGAAATGACTAATTCGGCAATCGAATTTGTTGAGATAACAGTTGCTAGGAGTTTTTGGATATTACCATCAAAAACATTTCCAAAAAGGTAGAAAATTCCACCAAGTACAAAGACTGTGTTGGTAAGTGAACCAAGGGCACCAGCTAAAATAAGACCAGTTTTATTTTTCATCAGTTTATAAACTAGATACGGAGTCAAACCAATCAAAATACGTGGGACAATGGCAATGATAGCTGAGTAGATGTTTCCGTTTGGTACAAAAGGGGAGAAGAGGTAGCTTGTCGGTAGAATTGTAATCGTGTTAACCGTCAAGCTAAGTAGCCCCATCAAAAATCCAAGTGTAACCCCAACGCGTGGACCGTAGATAATGCTGGCAATAATGACAGGAATATGAACAATGGTCGGTTTGATTGGAAATGGAAAAAGGTTAAAGATAAGTGAGCTCAGAAAGTGTATCACGAGCATGGTTGCAAAAAAGATAGCAATGGGTGCAATATTAGAGCGTTTTTTCATCGAGAGTTTCCTTTATTCTTTCTAAAATAATTGTGAGGTCAGCTAAAGCTCCTCGTCCATGGTCGCCACAAGCTAGTAGGGATTCCTTAGGAGCAATCAGCTGATAGTCATAGCTTTCTAATGTTTTCAGATTAGCCTGAGTTGCCGGATGATCATACATTTTCGTATTCATAGCTGGTGCGATGAGTTTTGGGATATGACTTGGCAAGGCTAGAGCCGTACTGGTCACCATGTTGTCGGCAAAGCCGTGAGCTAGTTTTGCAATAGTGTTAGCTGTTGCAGGGGCCACGATAAATAAATCTGCTTTTTTGCCAAGTTCAATATGATTAACCTGATCAGGATAGGGTTCATTCATGACATCCAGGTGGACGGAATTCTGTGAGAGTACCTGTAGTGTCAAAGGTTGGATAAACTCTGTAGCAGCTTGGGTCATTAAGACAGTGACTTGATGACCTTGTTTTTTAAGCGAACTGACTAAATCTGCTGACTTATAAGAGGCGATTGAGCCCGTTACAGCCAAGAGAATATGTGCCATAGCTTTCCTTTCTATGAATGGTAGGCTTGAATTTTTTCAAGGAGGAGTTTTGCAATTTCTTCTTTAGTCTGGACTGTTTGAAGCTGATCTTTCTCAACAAAGATAGCTCTGTGCTGCTTTGCTGAGATTTGAGTGAGGTCATTTGCAATGATTAAGTCTGCTTGGTTCTTGATAAGACTTTTTCTGGCAATCTCGATGAGATAATCCTCAGAGACATCAACCAGCAGTTTGAAACCAATCAGATGAATAGCAGGATTCCACTCCTTGACTAGAGAGATGATTTTTGGTGTTTTTTTCAGGAATAAAACCTGAATCTCATCAGTTGAAGAAATCTTAGCTTGATGATTTTGCTTGCTTAAAAATTCTTCTAGATTGGAGCTAGACTGAACTTCCTCTAGACCTGTCATATAAACAGGAGTGTAATCGGACACAGCCATTGAGTGAATCAAGACCTGATAGTCCTTGACACGTTCTTGCATTTCAAGGAGAAGGTCCTTGGTATTGTTAATTTCTCGAATGCTTAGGTTGGGATGGGCTTCTGGCTTCAGAGCTCGTTTTGTTGTTATCAAACAAACTTCATGCCCTGCAGCAAGCAAGGTTTCTGTGATGATTTTCCCCAAGCGTCCTGTAGAATGGTTAGTGATAGAACGGACGCTATCGATAGCTTCACTGGTACCGCCCGATGTAACTAAAATTTTCATAGCACTATTGTACACAAAAATAAACGGTAAGTAAAATGAAAGTGATAAAAATTTGGTAAAAGGAAAGAATATAGTTTCAAACTATAAAGCCATATAAAATTTAAGAAAGGACTCTAAAAACCTTAAAAACAGGGATATTTACGAACGTTTAGAGAGTTTTAGGATGTTAAAAATCTTGTTTTGTGTTATAATGAGTTATCATATAAGAGGTTAGAGGAGTTTTGAATGAAAACAGATATTGAAATCGCACAGAGTATTGAGTTGAAGCCAATTGTTGATGTTGTAGAGAAACTTGGTATTTCTTACGACGATTTGGAGTTGTATGGAAAGTACAAGGCTAAGCTCAGCTTTGATAAAATTCGTGCAGTTGAGAGCAATCCAGTTGGAAAATTGATTCTGGTTACTGCCATCAATCCAACACCTGCAGGTGAAGGAAAATCAACTATTACCATTGGTCTTGCGGATGCCTTGAACAAGATTGGCAAGAAAACCATGATTGCTATTCGCGAACCATCTCTTGGTCCAGTAATGGGTATCAAGGGTGGTGCCGCTGGTGGTGGTTACGCTCAAGTTCTGCCAATGGAAGACATCAACCTTCACTTCACTGGAGACATGCATGCCATTACGACTGCCAACAATGCGCTTTCTGCCTTGATTGACAACCACTTGCACCAAGGGAATGAGTTGGGAATTGACCAACGTCGTATCCTTTGGAAACGTGTTGTGGACTTGAACGACCGTGCTCTTCGCCATGTAACAGTTGGGCTTGGTGGCCCTCTAAATGGTATTCCACGTGAGGATGGCTTTGACATTACAGTTGCTTCAGAGATCATGGCAATTCTTTGCTTGGCAACAGACATCGAGGACTTGAAACGCCGTTTGGCGAATATCGTTATTGGTTATCGCTATGATCGTACACCTGTTTCTGTAGGTGATTTGCAGATTGAAGGTGCTTTAGCTTTGATCTTGAAGGATGCGATTAAGCCGAACCTGGTTCAGACAATTTACGGTACACCTGCCTTTGTACACGGTGGTCCATTTGCCAATATTGCTCATGGATGTAATTCAGTCTTGGCAACTACAACAGCTCTTCACTTGGCTGATTATACAGTTACTGAAGCTGGTTTTGGTGCAGACCTTGGTGCTGAGAAATTCCTTGATATTAAGACACCAAACTTGCCAACATCTCCAGATGCAGTAGTTATTGTTGCAACCCTTCGTGCTCTTAAGATGAATGGAGGTGTGGCTAAAGACGCTTTGACAGAGGAAAATGTGGAGGCGGTTCGTGCCGGTTTTGCTAACTTGAAACGCCACGTTGAAAATATCCGTAAGTTCGGTATTCCAGCAGTTGTTGCGATTAACGAATTTGTATCTGATACAGAAGCTGAAATTGCAGCCTTGAAAGAACTTTGTGACTCAATCGATGTACCAGTTGAATTGGCTAGTGTCTGGGCTGATGGTGCAGAAGGTGGAGTAGCACTTGCCGAAACAGTTGTTAAGACTATCGCTGAAAACCCATCTAACTATAAACGTTTGTATGACAATGACCTTTCTGTTCAAGAAAAGATTGAAAAGATTGTTACTGAAATCTACCGTGGTAGCAAAGTGAACTTTGAGAAGAAAGCTCAAACTCAAATCGCTCAAATCGTTCAAAACGGTTGGGACAAATTGCCAATCTGTATGGCTAAGACCCAGTATAGCTTCTCAGACAATCCAAATGCACTTGGAGCACCTGAAAACTTTGAAATTACCATTCGCGAATTGGTGCCAAAATTAGGTGCAGGCTTCATCGTTGCCTTAACTGGCGATGTCATGACCATGCCAGGCCTACCAAAACGTCCAGCAGCTCTCAACATGGATGTTGAAAGCGATGGAACTGTTCTAGGCTTGTTCTAGTATATTGCAATTGACTTTAAATGAGTTTGGAAATAATATCCAAGCTCATTTTTTATCTAGATATAAGAAGTTGCCTTCTACACGTAACCAGTCTAGGTAAAGATATTTTCCTTGAATTCTGATATAATAGAAATATTGACTTCAAGAGTAAGGAAGAGAAGATGAACGCATTATTAAATGGAATGAATGACCGTCAGGCTGAGGCGGTGCAAACGACAGAAGGGCCCTTGTTAATCATGGCGGGGGCTGGTTCTGGAAAGACTCGTGTTTTGACCCACCGTATCGCTTATTTGATTGATGAAAAGCTGGTCAATCCTTGGAATATCTTGGCCATTACCTTTACTAATAAGGCTGCGCGTGAGATGAAGGAGCGTGCTTATAGCCTCAATCCAGCCACTCAGGACTGTCTGATTGCGACCTTCCACTCCATGTGTGTTCGTATACTACGTCGCGATGCGGACCATATTGGCTACAACCGCAATTTTACAATTGTAGATCCTGGTGAACAGCGAACGCTCATGAAACGCATTCTCAAGCAGTTGAACTTGGATCCGAAAAAATGGAATGAACGAAGCATCTTAGGAACCATTTCCAATGCTAAGAATGATTTGATTGATGATGTGGCTTATGCTGCTCAAGCTGGTGATATGTACACGCAAATCGTGGCTCAGTGTTATACAGCCTATCAGAAAGAATTGCGTCAGTCGGAGTCGGTTGACTTTGATGATTTGATTATGCTGACCTTGCGTCTCTTTGATCAGAATCCTGATGTCTTGACCTACTATCAACAGAAGTTTCAGTACATCCATGTTGATGAGTACCAAGATACCAACCATGCCCAGTATCAATTAGTCAAACTCTTGGCTTCGCGCTTTAAAAACATCTGTGTGGTTGGGGATGCGGATCAGTCTATCTATGGCTGGCGTGGTGCTGATATGCAGAATATCTTGGACTTCGAAAAGGATTATCCCCAAGCCAAGGTTGTTTTGTTGGAGGAGAATTACCGTTCAACTAAAACCATTCTGCAAGCGGCCAACGAGGTCATTAAAAATAATAAAAATCGCCGTCCTAAGAATCTCTGGACTCAAAATGCTGATGGGGAACAAATCGTTTACTATCGTGCCAATGATGAGTTGGATGAGGCTGTATTTGTAGCTAGAACCATCGATGAACTTAGTCGCAGTCAAAACTTCCTTCACAAGGATTTTGCAGTTCTCTATCGTACTAATGCGCAGTCTCGTACTATTGAGGAAGCCCTTCTTAAGTCCAATATCCCATATACCATGGTTGGAGGAACTAAGTTCTACAGTCGTAAGGAAATCCGCGATATTATTGCTTATCTCAACCTCATTGCTAATTTGAGTGATAATATCAGTTTTGAACGTATTATCAACGAACCTAAACGAGGAATTGGCCCAGGCACTGTTGAGAAAATCCGTGATTTTGCGAATATGCAAGATATGTCTATGCTGGATACTTCAGCAAACATCATGTTATCTGGTATCAAGGGTAAAGCAGCCCAGTCTATCTGGGATTTTGCCAATATGATTCTAGATTTACGAGAGCAGCTAGATCAATTAAATATTACAGAGTTGGTTGAGGCCGTCCTAGAAAAAACAGGTTACGTCGATATTCTAAATGCTCAAGCGACTTTAGAAAGCAAGGCTAGGGTTGAAAATATTGAAGAGTTCCTTTCTGTGACGAAAAACTTTGATGACACCTCTGATGGACCAGAAGAAGAAACTGGTTTGGACAAACTAAGTCGTTTCTTAAATGACCTGGCCTTGATTGCGGACACAGATTCAGGTAGTCAGGAGACATCAGAAGTTACTCTAATGACCCTGCATGCTGCCAAAGGTCTCGAGTTTCCAGTTGTCTTTTTGATTGGGATGGAAGAAAATGTCTTTCCACTTAGTCGTGCTGCTGAAGATCAAGATGAACTAGAAGAAGAGCGCCGTCTGGCCTATGTAGGAATTACGCGTGCAGAGAAAATCCTCTATCTGACAAATGCCAACTCACGCCTGCTTTTTGGTCGTACCAACTACAACCGTCCTACTCGATTTATTAACGAAATCAGTTCAGACTTGCTTGAGTATCAAGGTCTGGCTCGTCCAGCAAATACAAGCTTTAAAGCATCATATAGTAGTGGTGGCCTTGCCTTCGGTCAAGGTATGAGTTTGGCCCAGGCTCTTCAAGACCGTAAACGCAGTGCGGCCCCAAAAACTATCCAGTCAAGCGGTCTCCCATTTGGTCAATTTACAGCTGGTGCAAAATCAGCGTCTAGCGAAACAAATTGGTCCATTGGTGACATTGCCCTCCACAAGAAATGGGGAGAGGGAACTGTTCTGGAAGTTTCAGGTAGCGGTGCTACGCAGGAATTAAAAATCAATTTCCCAGAAGTTGGTTTGAAAAAACTTTTGGCCAGTGTGGCCCCAATTGAGAAAAAAATCTAATTTTTCATCCTTCTCACGAATAATAAAGTGAGGAGGATTTTTATGTACAGTATTTCATTCCAAGAAGATTCACTATTGCCAAGAGAAAGACTTGCCCAAGAAGGAGTGGAAGCGCTCAGTAACCAAGAGTTGCTAGCTATTTTACTCAGAACAGGAACACGTCAGGCCAGTGTTTTTGAAATTGCCCAGAAAGTCTTGAATAATCTTTCAAGCCTAACAGATTTGAAAAAAATGACACTGCAGGAATTGCAGAGTCTATCTGGTATCGGACGAGTTAAGGCAATAGAGTTACAAGCCATGATTGAACTGGGCCATCGTATTCATAAACACGAAACCCTTGAGATGGAAAGTATTCTCAGCAGTCAAAAGTTGGCCAAGAAGATGCAACAGGAATTGGGGGATAAAAAACAAGAGCACCTGGTGGCGCTCTATCTCAATACTCAAAATCAAATCATCCATCAACAGACCATTTTTATCGGTTCTGCCACTCGTAGTATTGCTGAACCGCGAGAGATTCTTCACTATGCTATCAAGCATATGGCGACTTCTCTCATCTTGGTTCATAATCATCCTTCAGGAGCGGTGGCCCCTAGCCGAAATGATGATCATGTCACTAAACTTGTCAAAGAAGCCTGCGATCTGATGGGAATTGTCCTCTTGGACCATTTGATTGTCTCTCACTCCAGTTACTTTAGTTATCGAGAAAAGACAGATTTAATCTAAAGTTCATTAACGATATAGTCAAAGAGGTTTTTATCTTTGGGACGATTTTCAAAAAGAAATTCTGGATGCCATTGGACACCGAGGAAGGCAACATCATCCGTACTCATGACAGCTTCAATGATACCATCCTTAGGATCATGAGCTGCAATCTTTAAGTTGGGAGCTAAATCCTTGATACTCTGGTGGTGGAAAGAGTTGATATGGGAGATTTCTCCATAGATTTCTCGAAGAACAGTATCTGGTTCGGTTACCAAGCGCTGGGTTGTGTACTCGGCAGAACAATCCTGCCAGTGGTCTTCGATATCTTGGTACAGAGTTCCGCCCATGGCAACGTTAAAGAGTTGAGTCCCACGGCAGACAGAGAAAATTGGCTTTTTCTGTTTGATAGCTTCCTTGATGAGGGCTATTTCGAAGATATCTCTTTGAAGGTGGTAGTCATCGCTATCAATGGTTTTTGGTTCACCATAGAATTTAGGATCAACATTTTGCCCACCTGTCAAGATGAGCTTGTCAATCATACTGATATAGTGGCAGGCCATTTCTTGATCACCAATCGGTAGGATGATGGGAATCCCTCCAGCGTCTTTAACGCCTTCCACAAAGCCTTTTGCTGCGTAGCTCATCATGATGTCATCATCTGGATGAGTTTTTTCGTTTCCTGTAATCCCAATAACTGGTTTTTTCATAAAATGATTTTCGCTTTCTAATCCTCTTTTCGCATGAAATAGAGGAGGGTTTGGAGTTCACTTGTCAAATCGACATACTGAACGACCACGTCTTTTGGTAAATGTAGATGGACTGGTGAAAAACTGAGAATTCCTTTCACGCCAGCATCCACCAAGAGATTAGCAACCTCTTGTGACTTAACGCTGGGAACGGTCAGAATAGCAGTCTTGACATCAGCATCCTTGATTTTATCCTTGATTTGTGAAATTCCGTAAATAGGAATCCCATCAGGAGTTTGGGTACCGACTTCAGGATGGTCATCTAGGTCAAAGGCCATGATAATCTTCATCTTGTTGCGCTCATGGAAGCGGTAGTGGAGAAGGGCATGGCCCATATTTCCAATACCTACCAGCATGACATTGGTAATGGAGTTATCATTGAGTAAATCGGCAAAAAATGTCATCAGTTTTTTGACATCGTAGCCAAATCCACGCCGACCTAGTTCACCAAAATAGGAAAAATCACGACGTACGGTCGCGGAATCAATACCGATAGCCTCTGCAATTTGCTTAGAGTTGGCACGTTCAATCTTTTCTGCATGAAATCTCTTAAAAATTCGATAGTAGAGAGAGAGTCTTTTCGCTGTAGCTTTTGGAATAGCAGACTGTTTATCTTTCACAAAATCACAACCTTTCTATTCTTCTATTTTATAGAAACATTGTGAAAAAATCAACAAAAACAAGAAAAAACTAAGAAAAATCTTAGTTTTGATGTAAAAAATCTGCATGTGATAGAAAACGGTAGAGGTCTCCGACCAGTCCCTGGTAAAGTTCCTGTCCCTTAAAGGTTAAAGAAGTCACATAAAGTGTATCTGGCAGGGTCACACAGCCTGACAAAGCTAGCATGAGTGATTCATAATCCTCGTACTTGAGAGTCCGCTCTACCTGATAGCTATCTTTATAGGTTAGTTCAAACATATGGGACCTATCTTTCAGATTTTGTAAAGACACCACGTTCTACCAAACTATCCATGAGGAAATAGAATTTTTCCTGATGAATGTGGTGGTCTTCTGATTTGAAAATATCAACCAGGCGAAGGCCAAACTTGTCAGTGATATTGATTTTAGCCCCTGTGAGTTCCTTGTTGATGATGATTTTGAGTTGGAAGCCTTCACCGCTGTTCGGAACTTTTTCCAAAAGGCGAGTCAATTCATAGTTACCAACCTTAGTCTCAAAAAAGGTATTGTCCTTAAGGGTGAATTTTTTAACAGAAGGGCTAAGAGTGTAGTCGTAACGACAATTTTTTAACTGAATGGTTTTTTCAAATGCCATATGGCTAACCTCCGATAATTTCTTTTAAGGTTTTTGCGAGGGTATGTAGGTCTTCAACAGTATTTTCTGGCGACAAACTGATACGAACGGATTCCTTCAAGCGTTCTGAATTTGCCCCGTACATGGCTTCAAGAACATGGCTGGATTGTACAATGCCTGCAGTACAGGCTGAACCAGTAGAGATAGAAATTCCAGCCAAATCTAGACGGAGGAGTAAGAGGTCATTTTTCTGACCAGGAAATCCAATATTGAGGACATAAGGGAGATGGTGTTCGCCTCTATTCAGGTAATACTGAACTCCCTCTAGCTCTGCCAGAAAGGCAGTTTCTAGATTTTGTACATGTTGAAAATGTTCTTCTTGCTGTTCTAGGTCCTCTTTTAGGGCCGCAAGCATGCCTACGATGGCAGCTAAATTTTCAGTTCCTGCACGTTTTTTCTGTTCTTGGTCTCCACCATGGAGATAGGAATCAAAGTCCATGCTAGATGCGTAGAGAAAGCCGATCCCCTTAGGACCATGGAATTTATGGGCTGAAGCAGTGAGAAAATCAATGCCCAATTCTTCGGGTTGAATTGGTATTTTACCAATAGCTTGAACTGCATCAACATGATAGGCAGCAGGGTGTTGCTTGAGTATTTGGCCAATTTCAGCAATGGGAAGTAGGTTTCCTGTCTCATTATTGGCAAACATGGTAGAAACCAAAATTGTATCATCACGTAAAGCTTTTTGAATTTGTTGGGCTGTGATTTCTTGATTTTCTGGTTGGATAATGGTTGCTTCAAAACCGAAGTGTTGAACCAAGTAATCAATGGTTTCAAGGACGGCATGGTGCTCAATGGCAGTTGTGATGATGTGTTTTCCTTGTTCTTGATGACGAAGGCAGTAGCCAATGATAGCAGTATTGTTGCCTTCAGTCCCACCAGAAGTGAAAAAGATATGTTGAGGTTTTGTTCCCAGTAACTGGGCTAGTTCCTGACGGGCTTCGCGTAAGAGCTTGCCAGCTTGACGGCCATGCCCATGAATACTAGAAGGATTTCCATGGGTTTCTTGCATAACCTTGGTCATAGCTGAAATAGCAACTGCTGACATGGGAGTCGTTGCAGCATTGTCCAAATAAATCAAAGAATCACCTTATTTCTTTTTGTTGTAGGCAAAGAGTGGGCTGACTGGTTTTCTTTCGTGGATACGGACGATGGCATCACCAATTAACTCACTAGCAGTGATGTAGCATACGTTTTTAGGAGTTTTTTCTTTTGTTGCTACTGAATCAGTCACAAGAATTTCCTTAATATTAGTATTGTCAAGAAGTTCAGCAGCTCCTTCAACGAAGAGACCATGACTAGAAACAGCATAAATTTCTGTAGCCCCTTCACGTTCAACGATTTTAGCAGCTTCAGAGAAGGTGCGTCCTGTATTAAGAATATCATCAATCAAGATGGCTTTCTTACCTTCAACATCACCAATAATATAACCTTCGTTACGAGTTGCATCGTCCTGAGGGTAATCGATAATGGCGATAGGAGCATCAAGATACTCAGCCAAGCTACGAGCACGTTTGACACCTGAATTTTTAGGGCTAACGACAACAACATCTGAACCAAGTAGGTCCTTATCGCAGTAATGTTTTGCAAATAGGGGAACTGTGAAAAGGTTATCGACAGGGATGTCAAAGAAACCTTGAACCTGAACGGCATGCAAATCAAGCGTAAGGATACGATCGACACCAGCCTTAACTAGCATATTGGCAACTAGTTTCGCTGTAAGTGGCTCACGAGGTGAAGCGATGCGGTCTTGACGTGCATAGCCAAAATATGGAAGGACAACGTTGATACTGTGCGCACTTGCACGAACACAAGCATCAACCATGATTAACAATTCCATTAGGTGGTTGTTAACAGGGAAACTTGTTGATTGGATGATGTAAACATCATAACCACGGACACTTTCTTCGATATTTACTTGGATTTCTCCATCTGAAAATTGACGTGATGATAGTTTTCCAAGTGGGACACCAACAGCTTGAGCAATTTTCTGTGCAATCTCTTGGTTAGAGTTGAGTGCGAAAAGTTTCATATTTTTTCTATCTGACATTATAGACCGTCCTCTGTAAACTTTATAAATCCTAGTTATATATGTCTTGCCTATATGAACTGGGGATTGTGTATTTTATCTCTTCTATTTTACCAAAAAATAGAGATTATTTCAGCTATTTTTCATGCTTTTGACAAATCGGACCAATTTTGAGGGAGCTTTTTGATAAGCAATCTGATTTTCCTCTAAAAATTGCTGGAAATCTTGTTTCCCTTGCTCGTGATTTTCCACTTCAAGCTCTAATTCGTAATCTGTAATATCAAAGTACTGACTTTCATCTAGTGCCATGAGGCCAATTGGTGTTTGCATTTCATAGCGAAGCGTTGTTAGACAACCAAGGACCTGCCATTTTTTACTTTGGATACCATGTTTTGCTAATTCATCAAGCACAAGCCCTTGAGGAAGTTCTTCCTTGTTCAGATAGTTTTCAGCATCTTTTAGTCGCAATTTTTGGTTGTACTCCATATTTCCAACACTTTGCGGGACTTTGAGTGTCAATTCTGCCCAGTCTTCAAAGGTTCGAATGCGCATAGCAATTTTCTTTTCTCGCAGCTCAAAATCAGGTGTGTCTATGTAGTAATTTTTTTGAAGAACAGGAGTGACGTCTGTGAACTGGGATTTTAGACGATTGTATTCATCTTTTTTCAAGAGTGTTTTCAATTCAATTTCTAAATGTTTCATTTTTCTTACCTTTTCTTTATCGTTGAAAGCGGATTTATGGTATAATAAGCATTGTATTTATTGTATATGAATCTGGAGAAAAAATCAAAGATATTTTTGAAGGATAATATGGGAACAAGGGAGAATATATGACCTTAGAATGGGAAGAATTTCTAGATCCTTACATTCAAGCTGTTGGTGAGTTAAAGATTAAACTACGTGGTATTCGGAAGCAATATCGTAAGCAAAATAAGCATTCTCCGATTGAGTTTGTGACTGGTCGAGTCAAACCGATTGAAAGTATCAAGGAAAAAATGGCTCGTCGTGGCATTACTTATGCGACCTTGGAACACGATCTGCAAGATATTGCCGGCTTGCGTGTGATGGTCCAGTTTGTAGATGACGTCAAGGAAGTAGTGGAGATTTTGCGCAAACGTCAGGATATGCGGATCATACAGGAGCGTGATTACATTACTCATCGAAAATCCTCAGGCTATCGTTCCTATCATGTGGTAGTTGAATATTCGGTTGATACCATTAATGGAGCTAAGACCATTTTGGCGGAAATTCAGATTCGTACTTTGGCCATGAATTTCTGGGCAACGATAGAACATTCTCTCAACTACAAGTACCAAGGGGATTTCCCAGAGGAGATTAAGAAGCGACTGGAAATTACTGCCAAAATTGCCCATCAGTTGGATGAAGAAATGGGTAAAATACGTGATGATATCCAAGAAGCCCAAGCACTTTTTGATCCTTTGAGTAGAAAATTAAATGACGGTGTAGGAAACAGTGACGATACAGATGAAGAATACAGGTAAACGAATTGACCTGATAGCTAATAGAAAACCACAGAGTCAAAGGGTTTTGTATGAATTGCGAGATCGTTTGAAGAGAAATCAGTTTATACTCAATGATACCAATCCAGATATCGTTATTTCCATCGGTGGTGATGGTATGCTCTTGTCGGCCTTTCATAAGTACGAAAACCAGCTTGACAAGGTCCGCTTCATTGGTGTTCACACTGGACATTTGGGCTTCTATACGGACTACCGTGATTTTGAGTTGGACAAGCTAGTGACTAATTTGCAGCTAGATACCGGAGCAAGAGTCTCTTACCCTGTTCTGAATGTGAAGGTTTTTCTCGAAAATGGTGAAGTGAAGATTTTTAGAGCACTAAATGAAGCCAGTATCCGAAGGTCTGATCGAACCATGGTGGCGGATGTTGTGATTAATGGTGTCCACTTTGAACGTTTTCGTGGAGATGGGCTAACAGTTTCAACACCGACTGGTAGTACAGCCTATAACAAGTCGCTTGGTGGAGCTGTTTTACACCCAACCATTGAAGCTTTGCAATTAACGGAAATTGCCAGCCTTAACAATCGTGTCTATCGAACCCTGGGTTCTTCCATTATTGTTCCAAAGAAGGATAAGATTGAACTTATTCCAACAAGAAACGATTACCATACCATTTCGGTTGACAATAGCGTTTATTCATTCCGTAATATTGAGCGTATTGAGTATCAAATAGACCATCATAAGATTCACTTTGTCGCATCACCGAGCCATACCAGTTTCTGGAACCGAGTTAAGGATGCTTTTATCGGCGAGGTGGACGAATGAGGTTTGAATTTATCGCAGATGAGCATGTCAAGGTTAAGACCTTCTTAAAAAAGCACGAGGTTTCTAAGGGGCTGCTAGCTAAGATTAAGTTTCGAGGCGGAGCTATTCTGGTCAATGATCAACCACAAAATGCGACGTATCTATTGGATATTGGAGACCGAGTTATCATAGATATTCCCGCTGAGGAAGGTTTTGAAACTCTCGAAGCTATCGAGCGCCCACTGGATATTCTCTATGAGGATGACCATTTTCTAGTCTTAAATAAACCCTATGGAGTGGCTTCTATTCCTAGTGTTAATCACTCCAATACTATCGCTAATTTTATCAAGGGTTACTACGTCAAGCAAGACTATGAGAATCAGCAGGTTCACATTGTAACTAGACTTGATAGAGATACTTCTGGCTTGATGCTCTTTGCCAAGCACGGCTATGCCCATGCACGATTAGACAAGCAGTTGCAGAAGAAGTCCATTGAAAAACGCTACTTTGCTTTGGTTAAAGGTGATGGACGCTTGGAGTCAGAGGGGGAAATTATTGCTCCGATTGCGCGTGATGAAGACTCTATTATTACCAGACGTGTAGCTAAAGGTGGAAAGTATGCTCATACTTCTTATAAGATTGTAGCATCTTATGGGAATATTCATTTGGTAGACATTCGCCTGCACACTGGGCGAACCCACCAAATCCGAGTCCATTTTTCTCATATTGGTTTTCCTTTATTGGGAGATGACTTGTATGGTGGTAGTCTAGACGATGGAATTCAGCGCCAGGCCTTACATTGCCATTACCTATCCTTTTATCATCCATTTTTAGAGCAAGACTTGCAGTTAGAAAGTCCCTTGCCGGATGATTTTAGCAACCTTATTACCCAGTTATCAACTAATACTCTATAAAAACTGATTCAGAGTATAATTATTATCTTAAAGGAGAAAACTCATGGAAGTTTTTGAAAGTCTCAAAGCCAACTTGGTTGGTAAAAATGCTCGTATCGTTCTCCCTGAAGGGGAAGAGCCTCGTATTCTTCAAGCGACTAAACGCCTGGTAAAAGAAACAGAAGTGATTCCTGTTTTGCTTGGAAATCCTGAAAAAATTAAAATCTATCTTGAAATTGAAGGTATTGAGGACGGTTATGAAGTCATCGACCCTCAACACTACGATAAATTTGAAGAAATGGTTGCTGCCTTGGTAGAACGTCGCAAGGGCAAAATGTCTGAAGAAGATGCACGCAAGGTTTTGGTTGAAGATGTCAACTATTTTGGTGTTATGTTGGTTTACTTGGGCTTGGTTGATGGAATGGTGTCAGGAGCGATTCACTCAACAGCTTCAACAGTTCGTCCAGCCCTTCAAATCATCAAAACTCGTCCAAATGTAACTCGTACTTCAGGTGCCTTTCTCATGGTTCGTGGTACTGAACGTTATCTGTTTGGAGACTGTGCCATCAATATCAATCCAGATGCAGAAGCCTTGGCTGAAATTGCTATTAATTCAGCAATCACAGCTAAGATGTTTGGCATCGAACCTAAAATTGCCATGCTGAGCTATTCTACTAAAGGTTCTGGATTTGGTGAAAGCGTTGATAAGGTTGTTGAAGCAACTAAAATTGCTCACGACTTGCGCCCTGACCTTGAAATCGATGGTGAGTTGCAATTTGATGCAGCCTTTGTTCCTGAAACTGCAGCTTTGAAAGCTCCTGGAAGTACAGTAGCTGGTCAAGCAAATGTCTTTATCTTCCCAGGTATCGAGGCAGGAAATATCGGCTACAAGATGGCCGAACGTCTCGGTGGTTTTGCGGCTGTTGGTCCTGTTTTGCAAGGTTTGAACAAGCCAGTTAACGACCTTTCTCGTGGATGTAATGCTGATGATGTTTACAAGTTAACACTTATCACAGCAGCCCAGGCAGTTCATCAATAAGATTTAGTCCTCTTTCCCTTGGGAAGAGGCTTTTTAATACTAGGAAAAGGACAGTTAGGGTCTTCTGTGTTATACTAGAGATATGTTAGATTTGAAAGAATATGGTATTGTCATGTGGCCGGAGGAGAAGATTGTTTCTTTCCGTGAGAAACTTCTCGCTTGGTATAATGAAAACAAAAGAGATTTACCTTGGAGGAGAAGTAAAAATCCTTATCACATCTGGGTATCTGAAATCATGCTCCAGCAGACCAGAGTGGATACGGTTATTCCTTATTACGAACGTTTCTTGGACTGGTTTCCAACAGTGGAAAGTTTGGCGAATGCGCCTGAAGAGCGTTTGTTGAAGGCTTGGGAAGGTTTGGGCTATTATTCTCGAGTACGCAATATGCAGGCTGCGGCTCAGCAGATTATGGCTGACTTTGGTGGTCAATTTCCAAACACCTATGAAGGAATTTCCAGCTTGAAAGGGATTGGTCCTTACACAGCAGGAGCCATTTCCAGTATTGCCTTTAACTTGCCTGAGCCGGCTGTAGATGGTAATGTCATGCGAGTGCTGGCACGTCTGTTTGAAGTCAACCACGATATTGGCATTCCAAGTAATCGTAAAATTTTTCAGGCAATGATGGAAATCCTGATTGACCCAGAACGTCCGGGTGACTTTAATCAAGCTTTGATGGACTTAGGATCAGATATTGAGGCGCCTGTATATCCCAGACCAGAAGAAAGCCCAGTTAAGGACTTTAGTGCGGCATATCAGAATGGAACCATGGATCGTTATCCAATCAAGGCTCCCAAGAAAAAGCCTGTCCCAATTTATCTTAAAGCCTTGGTGGTCAAAAATACTCAGGGACAATTTTTACTTGAAAAAAATGAAAGCGAAAAGTTATTGGCAGGATTTTGGCATTTCCCCTTGATAGAAGTTGATAACTTTTCGCAAGAAGAGCAGTTTGACCTCTTTCATCAGGTTGCAGAAGAAAGTGTGAATTTTGGCCCCAGTCCAGAAGAGAGTTTCCAGCAGGACTATGACCTAGATGTTGATTGGCTTGATGTTTATTTTGACACTGTCAAGCATGTCTTTAGTCATCGCAAGTGGCATGTTCAAATTGTAGCAGGTCAAGTGACTGACTTTCATAACTTTTCAGATAGGGAAGTTCGCTGGCTTTCACCAGAAGAGTTTAAGAATTACCCACTTGCCAAACCCCAACAAAAAATCTGGCAGGTTTATGCACCAGCCAACTTAGACAGTAGCAAAGACTAGCTATTGTGTCTTCTTGTTATTTTTTTGATATAATAGTAGAGAAAAAGGTGAACAAATGAAAAAAATATTAATTGTAGATGATGAAAAACCAATCTCGGATATTATCAAGTTTAATATGACCAAGGAAGGTTACGAGGTTGTAACTGCTTTTAATGGTCGTGAAGCACTAGAGCAATTTGAAGCAGAGCAACCAGATATTATTATTCTGGATTTGATGCTTCCAGAAATTGATGGTTTAGAAGTTGCTAAGACCATTCGCAAGACAAGTAGTGTGCCTATTATCATGCTTTCTGCTAAAGACAGTGAATTTGATAAGGTTATCGGTTTAGAGCTTGGTGCAGATGACTATGTAACCAAACCCTTCTCAAATCGTGAGTTGCAGGCGCGTGTTAAAGCTCTTCTTCGTCGTACGGACTTGGTTTCTGTAGATAATCAAGAGTCAGATGAAAAGAAAACCCAACCTTTGCAAATTGGGGACTTGGAGATTGTACCAGATGCCTATGTGGCTAAAAAATACGGTGAAGAACTAGACTTGACCCACCGTGAATTTGAACTCTTGTACCACTTGGCTTCTCATATTGGTCAAGTGATTACCCGTGAACACTTGCTTGAAACGGTCTGGGGTTATGATTATTTCGGAGATGTTCGGACTGTTGACGTAACTATCAGACGTTTGCGTGAGAAGATTGAAGATACACCTAGTCGTCCAGAGTATATCCTAACACGTCGTGGTGTTGGTTATTATATGAGAAATAATGATTGAATTGATTAGAAAAAATATTCTTACTAGTGATTTTATCTTCATTTTAATTTTATTGGGTTTTATCTTGATTGTTACTTTGCTTTTACTAGAAAATAGGCAAGATAATATTCGGTTGAAGCAAATTAATCAAAAAGTTAAAGACTTGATTGCAGGAGATTATTCTCAGGTATTGGATATGCAGGGAAGCTCTGAAATCACTAATATTACCAATAATCTCAATGATTTATCAGAAGTAATTCGCTTGACCCAAGAAAATCTGGAACAAGAGAGTAAACGATTGCACAGTATCCTCTCTTACATGACGGATGGAGTCCTTGCGACCAATCGTCGTGGTAAGATTACTATGATTAATGACATGGCTAAGAAACAGCTAGGTGTTCAGAAAGAAGAGGTTCTCAATAAAAGTATTCTAGAATTGCTTAAGATTGAAGATGAGTATGAACTTCGTGATTTGATTACCCAAGTTCCTGAGCTTATGATTGATTCTCAGGATGCTAATGGTGAATATCTGAGCCTTCGTGTACGTTTTGCCTTGGTTCGTCGTGAGTCTGGCTTTATTTCTGGTTTGGTTGCTGTTTTACACGATACGACGGAGCAGGAGAAGGAGGAGCGCGAACGGAGACTCTTTGTTTCGAACGTTAGTCATGAGTTACGAACTCCTTTGACTAGCGTAAAATCCTATCTTGAAGCCTTGGATGAGGGGGCCTTGTCAGAACCTGTCGCACCAGACTTTATCAAGGTATCTCTAGATGAAACCAACCGTATGATGCGGATGGTGACAGATCTTCTCCATCTTTCACGTATTGATAATGCAACCACTCATCTAGATGTGGAACTGATTAACTTCACAGCTTTTATTACCTTTATCCTTAACCGTTTTGATAAGATGAGGGGATCAGATGAAGAGAAGAAATACGAATTGGTTAGAGATTATCCGATTACCTCTGTCTGGATTGAAATTGATACAGACAAGATGACGCAGGTGATTGATAACATTCTCAACAATGCCATTAAATATTCTCCAGATGGTGGAAAAATCACAGTGACCATGAAGACAACTGATGATCAGATGATTTTATCCATTTCAGACCAAGGATTGGGGATACCAAAGCAAGATTTGCCTCGAATCTTTGACCGTTTTTATCGTGTGGATCGTGCTAGAAGTCGTGCCCAAGGTGGTACTGGTTTAGGACTAGCTATTGCTAAAGAGATTATCAAACAACATAAGGGCTTTATTTGGGCCAAGAGTGAATACGGTAAGGGATCAACCTTCACCATTGTGCTTCCTTATGATAAGGATGCAGTGAAGGAAGAAGTATGGGAGGACGAAGTAGAAGACTAGAATGAGTGAAACAGGCTTTAAATACAGTATTTTAGCGTCGGGTTCCAGTGGAAATTCCTTTTATCTGGAAACTCCAAAAAAGAAGCTTTTAGTGGATGCAGGCTTGTCGGGCAAGAAAATTACCAGCTTACTTGCTGAAATAAATCGCAAACCAGAGGACTTGGATGCCATCTTGATTACGCATGAGCATTCTGACCATATTCATGGAGTGGGTGTTTTGGCTCGCAAGTATGGTATGGATTTGTATGCCAATGAAAAGACCTGGCAGGCTATGGAAAATAGCAAGTATCTTGGCAAGGTGGATTCTTCGCAAAAGCATATCTTTGAGATGGGTAAAACTAAAACCTTTGGAGATATCGACATCGAGAGTTTTGGTGTAAGCCATGATGCAGTCGCGCCACAGTTCTATCGTTTTATGAAGGATGATAAAAGTTTTGTCATGCTGACTGATACAGGTTATGTTAGTGACCGTATGGCAGGAATTGTCGAAAATGCGGACGGCTATCTTATCGAGTCCAACCATGATGTAGAGATTCTGCGAGCAGGTTCTTATGCTTGGCGACTCAAACAACGAATCCTATCGGATCTCGGTCACCTTTCTAACGAGGATGGTGCCGAAGCTATGATTCGTACCTTAGGAAATCGCACTAAGAAAATCTACCTTGGTCACTTGTCTAAGGAAAACAATATCAAGGAGCTGGCTCACATGACTATGGTCAATCAGCTAGCTCAAGCTGATCTGGGAGTCGGAGTAGACTTTAAGGTTTATGATACCTCACCAGATACCGCAACACCATTGACAGACATATAGAAAGAACGCTGAGAAGGTGTTCTTTTTATATTGACTGAACACCTAAAAAGTAATACAATGGTGTTACCATTAAAAAAGGGAGTGCAAAAAATGACTACTATTACATTAAAAGTTTCTGAAGCTGACAAAACATTTATGAAAGCAATGGCTAAGTTTGAAGGAGTTTCCCTGTCGGAACTTATCCGCACCAAAACTCTTGAAGCTCTAGAAGATGAATACGATGCTCGTGTGGCAGATTTAGCCTATCAAGAGTATTTAGAAGACTTGGAAAAAGGAGTTGAACCCATTACTTGGGAAGAAATGATGCATGATTTAGGCTTGGAGGATGAATAATTTGTATAAATTAGTTCCAACAAGACGTTTCATCAAGCAATTGAAAAAATTGGATCGTTATACGCAGAAGATAATTACAAACTATTTACAAACCAATGTTTTGGAAGACCCAAGACGACACGGAAAGGCTTTGGTTGGTAATCGCGTTGGTCAATGGCGCTATAGAATTGGTAATTATCGAGTTATCGTACAAATTGTAGATGATGAATTAGTCATTGCTACTTTAGAAGTTGGTCATCGGAGAGATATTTATTGAATTAAAGTTGAGTAATAACAGTATAGAAAGTGAGGAGAGTAAAATTTGAAGAAAAAATGGTTTTTTGCAGATTATTATGATACAACAATTATTTTACTTGCTTTAATCTCTGTTATTCTGGTATTACTTGGATTTGCTGAGATGATTGATTTAGACAGTCCTCCATACAGTATTATTGACTTACTACTTTGGTTTGTGTTTGTGGTAGATTATGTTTGGCGGTTCTTTTCAAGTGAAGCAAAATGGAGGTTTATACTTGAAAATATCTTTGACTTGTTAGCTATCCTTCCTTTAAATGCTATTTTTACAGTATTTCGATTAGGGCGTATTTTCCGCTTAGCAAGGCTGACAAAATTACTGAAACTGACTCGTTTACTTAGAATAATTGGACTTACAGGTAAATTAGAAAGAAAAATTAGTAGATTCTTACGGACAAATGGCCTGATTTATATCTTGTATGTTAATATCTTTATTGTTCTAGTAGGAAGTTCAATTTTATCTGTAGTTGAAGAAAAATCTTTCTCAGATAGTCTTTGGTGGGCTCTTGTGACAGTAACCACTGTTGGTTATGGTGATATTGTTCCAGTTTCCCTTTTTGGGAAATGGCTAGCTGTTTTATTAATGTTGGTAGGGATTAGTACAATAGGAATGTTAACAAGTGCCTTGACGAACTTTTTTGTAAAAGATAATCCAGGTGAACAGATAAAACTTGATAAACTACAAGACGAATTATCGAGCCAAAGAATATTAATAGAGAAACAATCTGAGAAAATCGAAGAACTACAGCGAATGATACAAGATTTGATTGAAAAAAGGTAATTTTGACCATTTAAAAACCACTCGATGAGTGGCTTTTTTACAATCCTGCAAATTCTTTGATTTCTTGTGCTGACATTGAAGAGTCGCAACGGACATTGATTTGTCCATCTGCAATGTGAACGAAGCCTGGTACAGTTGGGATTCCGTAGCGTGAGCGGAATGCTTGTAACTCATTGAGTTGGCTTGATTCTTCACTGTTGATGAAGTAGATGTGAGCTTTAGTTTCAGCTACGACACCTGCCAATGTACCTGCAAATTTACGGCAGTAAGGGCAAGTTTTGCGACCGATAAAGAAGGTTGCAGTTTCTTTTTTATCAAGAGCTTCTTGCGCACGCGCAACTGTAGTGACTTCAAGGTCTTTGATATTATCTAAAAATTGTTCCATGAGATTACCTCGCTTTCATTGATAAGTCTAGTATGCCATAAAGTTTCTAAAATTGCTTAGATTTGATACGAAAAAAAGATGAGATTGGTTGGTCTCATCTTTTATAGGGTTTTATTTTACAAAAGCATTGATTTCTGCTTCGATGTTAGCAATTTTAGCTTGTGATTCTTCGTTGGTTTCACCTACAACTGCAATGTAGAACTTGATTTTTGGTTCTGTCCCTGAAGGGCGAACGGCAATCCACGAACCGTCAGCAAGTGTGTATTTCAACACATCACTTGGAGGAGTTGTCAAGTTTGTAACAGTGCCGTCAGCAGCAGTAGCTGTTTGAGCTTTGAAGTCTTCTACGACAGTGATAGCTGTTGCATTCCATTCTTTTGGAGCATTGTTACGGAATTTAGCCATAATCGCTTTGATTTGTTCAGCACCATCGACACCTGAAAGGGTAACAGAGATAGTTTTTTCAGCGTAGTAGCCGTACTCTTTGTAGATTTCTTCGATACCGTCAGCAAGGGTCAAACCACGTGAACGGTAGTAGGCAGCAAGTTCAGCAACGACAAGAACAGCTTGGATAGCGTCTTTATCACGTACGAATGGTTTAATCAAGTAACCGAAGCTTTCTTCAAATCCCATCATGTAAGTGTGATTGTGTTTTTCTTCGAATTCTTGGATTTTTTCAGCGATGAATTTGAAACCAGTCAGAACGTTGAACATAGTTGCGCCGTAGCTTTCAGCAATCTTCGTTACCAAGTCAGTTGATACGATAGATTTGCAAAGGGCTGCATTTTCAGGCAGAGTTCCGGCATTTTTGTGGGCTTCCAAGATGTATTTTGCCATGATAGCACCGATTTGGTTACCTGAAAGGTTGAGGTAGCTACCATCTTTTTGAAGAACTTCAACACCAACACGGTCAGCATCAGGGTCAGTTGCCACAAGAACATCTGCACCAACTTGACGACCAAGTTCTTCAGCAAGGGCAAAGGCTGCTTGGCTTTCTGGGTTTGGAGATTTTACAGTTGAGAAGTCAGGATCGGCAGTTGCTTGCGCTTCAACGACTTGAACAGAGTCAAATCCTGCTTGGGCAAGAGCACGACGAGCCAACATTTCACCAGTACCATGAAGTGGTGTGTAGACAATTTTCATGTCTTTACCAAATTCTTCAATCAAGGCTGGGTTGATGTTTACGTTCTTAACCTCTTTAAGGTATTCTACGTCAACAGCTTCGCCGATAACTTCAATCAAGCCAGAAGCTTTTTCAGCTTCCACATCAGCAACTTCTACCGCAAATAGATTTTCGATTGCACGGATATAAGTAGTCAAAGCGTCTGCGTCGTGTGGAGGCATTTGTCCACCGTCTTCACCGTAAACCTTGTACCCGTTAAATGGTGCAGGGTTGTGGCTGGCTGTGACCATGATACCCGCGAAACAGTTGAGGTGACGAACTGCAAATGATAGTTCTGGAGTTGGACGAAGGCTTTCAAATACATAAGATTTGATGCCGTGTTTAGCAAGAACTGCCGCAGACTCAAAGGCAAACTCAGGTGAGAAGTGACGGCTATCGTAGGCAATTGCCACACCACGTTCTTTTTCATTTCCACCTTTTGACTCGATCAAACGAGCCAATCCTTCAGTAGCTTGGCGAACAACGTAGATGTTGATACGGTTTGTACCAGCACCAATCAACCCACGCATACCTGCAGTACCAAATTCAAGGTTTGTATAGAAGGCATCTTCCTTCGTTTTTTCATCCATATTTTCTAAATCTTGACGAAGGTAGTCAGGAAGCTCCGCAAAATCAACCCATTTCTGGTAATTTTCTTGGTAAGACATTGAAATTCTCCTTTTTGTAAATTGTTTTAACCGTTCACATTATAGCACTTTTTAGCGTTTTAGTAAAACCTTAGCATAACTTACATAAAAGTAGTAACATATGCCTGTTTATCAAGTCTTGAATGCCTTAGGGAAACATGCTATACTACTTTTATGATTATTTTACAAGCTAATAAAATTGAACGTTCTTTTGCAGGAGAGGTTCTTTTTGATAATATTAACCTACAAGTTGATGAACGTGATCGGATAGCCCTTGTTGGGAAAAATGGTGCAGGTAAGTCTACTCTTTTGAAGATTTTGGTTGGAGAAGAGGAGCCAACTAGTGGTGAAATCAATAAGAAAAAAGATATTTCTCTGTCTTACCTAGCTCAAGATAGCCGTTTTGAGTCTGAAAATACCATCTACGATGAGATGCTTCATGTCTTTGATGACTTGCGTCGGACTGAGAAACAACTTCGTCAGATGGAGCTGGAGATGGGTGAAAAATCTGGTGAAGATTTGGATAAACTGATGTCAGATTACGACCGCTTATCTGAGAATTTTCGCCAAGCAGGTGGCTTTACCTATGAAGCTGATATACGAGCGATTTTGAATGGATTCAAGTTTGACGAATCTATGTGGCAGATGAAAATTGCCGAGCTTTCGGGTGGTCAAAATACTCGTCTGGCACTTGCCAAAATGCTCCTTGAAAAGCCAAATCTCTTGGTCTTGGACGAGCCAACCAACCACTTGGATATTGAAACTATCGCTTGGCTAGAGAATTACTTGGTAAACTATAGCGGCGCCCTTATTATTGTCAGCCACGACCGTTATTTCTTAGATAAGGTTGCGACAATTACGCTAGATTTGACCAAGCATTCCTTGGATCGCTATGTGGGTAACTACTCTCGTTTTGTTGAGTTAAAGGAGCAAAAGCTAGCTACTGAGGCAAAAAACTATGAAAAGCAACAAAAGGAAATCGCTGCTCTGGAAGACTTTGTCAATCGCAATCTAGTACGTGCTTCGACGACCAAACGAGCCCAATCTCGACGCAAACAACTGGAAAAAATGGAGCGTTTGGACAAACCTGAAGCTGGCAAGAAATCAGCCAACATGACCTTCCAGTCTGAAAAAACGTCGGGCAATGTTGTTTTGACTGTTGAGAATGCAGCTATTGGCTATGATGGGGAAATATTGTCAGATCCTATCAACCTAGACCTTCGTAAGATGAATGCTGTTGCTATTGTTGGACCAAATGGTATTGGCAAGTCAACCTTTATCAAGTCTATTGTGGACCAGATTCCTTTTATCAAGGGTGAGAAGCGCTTTGGCGCCAATGTTGAGGTTGGTTACTATGACCAAACCCAAAGCAAGCTGACACCAAGTAATACTGTACTGGATGAACTCTGGAATGATTTTAAACTGACACCAGAAGTTGAAATTCGTAACCGTCTAGGTGCCTTCCTTTTCTCAGGAGATGATGTTAAAAAATCAGTCGGCATGCTGTCTGGTGGCGAGAAAGCCCGTTTACTTCTGGCTAAACTTTCCATGGAAAACAACAACTTCTTGATTCTGGATGAGCCAACCAACCACTTGGATATTGATAGCAAGGAAGTGTTGGAAAATGCCTTGATTGACTTTGATGGAACTCTTCTATTCGTCAGTCACGACCGTTACTTTATCAATCGTGTGGCAACTCATGTACTGGAATTGTCTGAGAATGGATCAACTCTCTATCTTGGAGATTACGACTACTATGTCGAGAAGAAAGCAGAAGTAGAAATGATTCAAACTGAGGAAATTTCAACTACTAATCAAGCAAAAGAAGCAAGTCCAGTTAATGACTATCAAGCTCAGAAAGAAAGTCAAAAAGAAGCCCGTAAACTCATGCGACAAATCGAAAGTCTAGAAGCTGAAATCGAAGAGTTAGAAAGTCAAAGCCAAGACATTTCTGAACAAATGTTGGAAACAAACGATGCCGGCAAACTGGTGGAATTGCAGGCTGAACTGGACAAAATCAGCCATCGTCAGGAAGAAGCCATGCTTGAGTGGGAACAATTATCAGAGCAGGTGTAAGATTTCTAAGTTTTCTGCCCTTCTCCATTGTGAGGAGGGCTTAGTTTATGGTAAAATGGTTTTATGAATAAAAGAATGAATGAGTTAGTCGCCTTGCTCAATCGCTATGCGACTGAGTACTATACCAGCGACAATCCGTCGGTTTCAGATAGTGAGTATGACCGCCTTTACCGTGAGTTGGTTGAGTTGGAGGCTGCCTATCCAGATCAAGTATTAGCAGACAGTCCGACCCATCGTGTTGGTGGCAAGGTTTTAGATGGTTTTGAAAAATACAGTCATCAGTATCCTCTTTATAGTTTGCAGGATGCTTTTTCACGTGAGGAGCTTGAAGCTTTTGATGCACGTGTTCGTAAGGAAGTGGCTCATCCAACCTATATTTGTGAGCTGAAAATCGATGGCTTGTCTATCTCGCTGACTTATGAAAAGGGGATTTTGCTTGCTGGTGCAACACGTGGAGACGGTTCTGTTGGGGAGAATATCACGGAAAACCTCAAGCGTGTTAAGGACATTCCTTTGACCTTACCAGAAGAACTTGATATTACAGTTCGTGGGGAATGTTATATGCCACGCTCTTCTTTTGACCAGGTCAACCAAGCACGACAAGAAAATGGAGAGCCTGAATTTGCCAATCCTCGGAATGCGGCAGCAGGCACCCTGCGACAGTTGGATACAGCAGTAGTTGCCAAGCGCAATCTTGCTACCTTCCTCTATCAAGAAGCCAGCCCTTCAACTCGTGATAGCCAAGAAAAGGTTTTGAAGCACCTTGAACAACTTGGTTTTGTGGTCAATCCTAAGCGAATCTTGGCTGAAAATATAGATGAAATCTGGGATTTTATCCAAGAAGTAGGACAAGAACGGGAAAATCTGCCTTACGATATTGATGGGGTGGTGATCAAGGTCAATGACCTAGCAAGCCAAGAAGAACTTGGTTTTACCGTTAAGGCTCCAAAGTGGGCAGTAGCCTACAAGTTTCCTGCTGAAGAAAAAGAAGCTCAACTACTCTCAGTTGACTGGACAGTTGGCCGTACGGGTGTTGTAACCCCAACTGCGAATTTAACACCAGTACAGCTAGCTGGTACAACTGTTAGCCGTGCGACCCTGCACAATGTGGATTATATTGCTGAAAAAGATATCCGCAAAGACGATACGGTTATAGTATATAAGGCTGGGGACATCATCCCTGCCGTTTTACGTGTGGTAGAGTCCAAACGGGTTTCTGAAGAAAAACTAGATATCCCTACAAACTGCCCAAGTTGTAATTCTGGCTTGTTGCACTTTGAAGATGAAGTGGCCCTTCGTTGTATCAATCCGCGTTGTCCTGCCCAAATCATGGAAGGTTTGATTCACTTTGCTTCTCGAGATGCCATGAATATCACAGGCCTTGGGCCATCTATTATTGAGAAACTCTTTGCTGCAGATCTAGTCAAGGATGTGGCAGATATTTACCATTTGAAAGAAGAAGATTTCCTCCTTTTAGAGGGGGTCAAGGAAAAGTCTGCTGCTAAACTGTATCAAGCCATTCAAGCATCTAAGGAAAATTCTGCCGAGAAGCTCTTATTTGGTTTGGGAATTCGCCATGTCGGAAGCAAGGCCAGTCAGCTTTTACTCCAACATTTTCACTCGATTGAAAATCTGGCTCAGGCAGATTCAGAGGAAGTGGCTAGTATTGAAAGTCTGGGTGGTGTGATTGCCAAGAGTCTCCAGACTTATTTTGCGACAGAAGGCTCTGAAATTCTCCTCAGAGAATTGAAAGAAGCTGGGGTCAATCTGGATTATAAAGGTCAGACTGTAGTGGCAGATGCGACCTTGTCAGGTTTGACCGTTGTATTGACTGGAAAATTGGAACGTCTCAAGCGCTCAGAAGCTAAAAGCAAACTCGAAAGTTTGGGTGCCAAGGTAACAGGCAGTGTGTCTAAAAAGACCGACCTCGTCGTGGCAGGTGCAGATGCTGGAAGTAAACTTCAAAAAGCACAAGAACTTGGTATTGAAGTTCGAGATGAAGCTTGGCTCGAAAGTTTGTAAAGAATAGTAGAAGGCTAGATGTTAGATAGTCTGAAACTGTCTATCCTGAAGTGTTTTGACATGAATTGAGTCTATCTTGAGTCAGAAATTAAATTGCTGAATCTATCAGCACCACATAAAAAATTAAATTAAAATTAGAAATTAGGAAAAGAAATGTTAAATTACCCTGTAGTCATCCATTTTCATCGAAAAAACGGGGATTATGCAGCCTGTTCATTTAGTAGAAAACAGGCGGACAATGTTGAAAAATTGTATTATGAAAATAACTTTTTTGGAGCAAAGTTCTCCTTCACAGTTACAAGTCAAGAAAAGTTAGAAAACCTGAAGTTTTCTGTCGAGATTGATGGGACAGTTAAGGAATATTCCGTGCGTTATAACTACTATCCGCTTCTGACAGAAGTTTGGATTTTAGAGGGCGACGAGACTGTTTATTATTCTGAAAACCCAGCCATTGCTAGTCCTTACTACAAAGATCAAAATCCATTTGCTTTTGATAGAGCAATACATAGCGCTAGTTTTGATCACCACTGGGGCTACCAAGGAGAACTAGGTTACAGTCTTTCAGATTATCAGACTAGCTTTAAACTTTGGGCTCCTACGGCTACTGCTGTACAGGTGGTTGTCTACGAAAATACCAGCAACGACGCTCCGATTTGGAAAACCTTTAATCTAGAGCGTGGTAATAGCTATTCATACAGTCATAAGTACAATACCATTGGTGTTTGGAGTCTAGACTTAGATGAAAATCTTGCTGGCAAGGCTTATCAGTATCAGATTGACTTTCCTCACCACCAGACTGTGACGAGAGATCCTTACACGATTGCCACAAGTCCTGACGGCAAACGTTCCGTAATTCTTTCTCATCAAGACAGACAAGTAGAAGGATTTGTGGTCAAACATGGAACAGAAGCGCCTTGGCGTTTGGAAAATCCATGTAAAGCAGTTATCTGTGAAATGCATATCCGAGATTTAACCAAATCTCCGACCTCTGGAGTTGCAGAGCATCTCCGTGGAACCTTCCTTGGTGCTGCCCAGACTGGAACTGTAAACCAATTCGGACAAGCAACCGC
Source organism: Streptococcus sp. HMSC073F11 (assembly GCF_001810785.1). Taxonomy (GTDB): domain Bacteria; phylum Bacillota; class Bacilli; order Lactobacillales; family Streptococcaceae; genus Streptococcus. The sequence goes on along the minus strand of NZ_KV802690.1, from coordinate 702,272 downwards.
CTTTGACTATATCAAAGAACTTGGCTGCAACTATGTTCAACTCCAGCCTATCTTTGATCGCCATAAGGAATACGATGAGGATGGAAATGTAACCTATAACTGGGGTTATGACCCTCAAAACTACAATGCACCAGAACCAAGTTTTTCTAGTAATCCAGATGATCCAGGGCAGGTCATTCGTGATTTGAAGACCATGGTTCAAGCCTATCACGATGCGGGGATTGGTGTCATTATGGACGTGGTTTATAATCACACCTTTTCAACGGTTGATGCACCTTTCCAAACAACTGTCCCTGATTACTACTATCGTATGAATCCAGACGGTACCTTCCAGAATGGAACAGGTGTTGGAAATGAAACAGCCAGTGAACACGAAATGTTCCGCAAGTACATGATTGATTCTCTTCTATACTGGGTACAGGAATACAATATTGACGGCTTCCGTTTTGACTTGATGGGTATTCATAATGTCAAAACCATGCAAGCGATTCGTTGGGCGCTAGATGAGGTTGATCCCCGTATTATCACTTATGGAGAAGGCTGGGATATGGGAACAGGTCTTGCAACTTATGATAAGGCCAAGAAGGATAATGCCTACCAAATGCCAAATATCGGATTCTTCAATGATAATCAGCGTGATGCGGTCAAAGGAGGAGAAGTTTATGGTGCAATCAAGTCAGGATTTGTAAGTGGTGCAGCCACTGAACCAATCATTGCCAAGGCCATTCTTGGTAGCCGAGAATTGGGTTCTTATCTCAGTCCAAACCAGGTTCTCAACTATGTTGAAGCCCATGACAATTACAATCTTCATGATTTGTTGGCGACTCTTCATCCTGATCAAAGTTCAGACCAGATTATGCGCAAGGTTGAGACGGCGACAGTAATGAACCTTCTCATGCAAGGAATGTCCTTTATGGAAATTGGCCAAGAATTTGGTCGAACCAAATTAATTCCGACGGGTGAACATGGACAACTCACTTCGGCAGACCGAGAACGTGCTATGAATAGTTACAACGCTCCTGACAGTGTTAACCAAATAAACTGGGATTTAATCAATGAAAGACAAGAAAGCATTGACTTTGTCCGTCAAATTATTCGACTGAAAACACAGACTAGCGCCTTTTCTTATCCTACATACGAAGAAGTTTACCGTCATGTCTTTGTTCACACAGCTGCAGAAAATAGCGGATGGATTGTTTACGAGATTCACGGGGGGCCAGAACATCTATTGGTAGTATTCAATGCCAAGGGAACTTCCTTATACTTTGAAAATGCAGGAAATCTAGAAATGCTTGTGACCAATAGTCGTTCGAAACAAGAAAATGTCATTGATGATACTAGTGTCGCAGTGCTAAAAGTACTCTCTTAAATGCATAAACTAAAAAGGGTTAGATTGTCTAATCCTTTTTATCATTTATAAGTTTTCAATGAAGATTAGAATCAAGTTTCAAATAGTTTGAAAAACCAAGCTTGTGAAAATAATCTCAAAAAAATTGCAAAAAGGGTTGTAATTTTCTGAAAATTTGGTAAAATATATCTTAATCATTTTCAGGAGGACGAGAATTTGACAAGATATCAGAATTTAGTAAATGGAAAATGGAAATCAGCTGAAAAAGAAATTACGATTTATTCACCAATAAACCAAGAAGAATTAGGGACTGTTCCAGCTATGACTCAGGCAGAAGTAGATGAGGCTATGAAAGCTGCGCGTGCAGCCCTGCCAGCTTGGCGAGCTTTATCAGCAGTTGAACGTGCGGCTTATTTGCACAAAACAGCAGCTATTTTAGAACGTGATAAGGAAGAAATTGGTACTATACTTGCCAAAGAAGTGGCAAAGGGAATTAAAGCAGCTATTGGAGAAGTGGTGCGTACCGCAGACTTGATTCGCTATGCTGCTGAGGAAGGTCTCCGTATCACTGGACAAGCAATGGAAGGTGGCGGTTTTGAAGCAGCAAGTAAAAATAAATTGGCCGTTGTTCGTCGCGAGCCAGTTGGTGTCGTGCTGGCTATCGCTCCCTTTAATTATCCAGTTAATTTATCTGCTTCTAAAATTGCACCTGCCTTGATTGCAGGGAATGTAGTCATGTTTAAGCCACCAACACAAGGTTCTATTTCTGGGCTCTTGTTGGCTAAAGCGTTTGAAGAAGCAGGGATTCCGGCTGGTGTTTTCAATACCATTACGGGTCGTGGTTCAGAAATTGGGGATTATATCATTGAACACAAAGAAGTCAACTTCATCAACTTTACAGGTTCAACTCCTATCGGAGAACGTATTGGTCGTTTAGCTGGTATGCGTCCAATCATGTTGGAGCTTGGTGGGAAAGATGCAGCCTTAGTACTAGAAGATGCAGATTTGGAACATGCTGCCAAGCAAATTGTTGCGGGTGCCTTTAGCTATTCAGGTCAACGTTGCACAGCCATTAAACGTGTTATTGTTATCGAAAGTGTAGCAGATACACTAGCTGCTTTGCTTCAAGCAGAGGTTACTAAATTAACAGTTGGCGATCCATTCGACAATGCTGATATCACACCAGTTATCGACAATGCTTCAGCAGACTTTATTTGGGGCTTGATTGATGATGCACAAGAAAAAGGTGCTCAGGCTCTTACACCAATCAAACGCGAAGGCAATCTTCTATGGCCAGTGCTTTTTGACCAAGTTACAAAAGATATGAAAGTGGCATGGGAAGAGCCATTTGGTCCTGTTTTACCAATTATCCGTGTGGCTAGTGTAGAGGAAGCCATTGCCTTTGCCAACGAATCTGAATTCGGCCTTCAATCCTCAGTCTTTACAAATGATTTCAAAAAAGCATTTGAAATTGCTGAAAAACTTGAAGTGGGTACAGTTCATATAAATAATAAAACCCAGCGTGGTCCAGATAATTTCCCATTCCTTGGTGTCAAAGGTTCTGGCGCTGGAGTGCAAGGAATTAAATATAGTATTGAAGCGATGACAAATGTCAAATCCATTGTTTTTGATGTGAAATGAAATGTAAAATCAGGAAAATTACTTCCTGATTTTATTCTTTTCAAAAAAATACAGTTTAAAATTGATAAAAAACGAATATTCTGCTATTATAATAAAAAAATATATGGAAATTGTTTCGTGTTCTATTTTCTGGATATCTTTTTTAAAATGCTAGGTAATTTTTTGAAGGCTTTCATAAAAAAATATGATTTCCTTCGTAAATTACTTGAAAGTTATCTTAAAAGAGTGTATAATAGAATTATAGAAAACGCTTACAAAAGAAAGGGGATTGAATGAATAATCAAGAAGCATTAAGAACCTTTACTACAGGTGAGAACTTTCACCTCCAGCATTATTTAGGAGCGCATAGAGAGGAGAAAAACGGAGAAATAGGCTATACCTTTAGGGTTTGGGCCCCAAATGCACAAGCAGTTCATCTAGTTGGTGATTTTACCGATTGGGTTGAAAATCAGATTCCAATGGTTAGAAACGAGGCAGGTGTCTGGGAAGTCTTTACGAGTCAAGCTCAGGAAGGTCAGATTTATAAATATCATATCACGCGTGCAAATGGTCATCAGATTATGAAGATTGATCCTTTGGCAGTTTATTTTGAAGCTAGACCGGGTACAGGAGCAGTTCTGACCAATATCCGTGAAAAGAAATGGAAAGATGGACTTTGGCTAGCACGTCGCAAACGTCTGGGATTTTTCGAGAGACCAGTTAATATATATGAAGCCCATGCAGGGTCTTGGAAGAGAAATCCAGATGGTAGTCCCTATAGTTTTTCACAGCTGAAGGAAGAGTTGATTCCTTATTTAGTTGAAATGAACTATACACATATTGAGTTCATGCCTTTAATGGCTCATCCACTTGGATTGAGCTGGGGCTATCAGCTTATGGGTTACTTTGCTTTTGAACATTCCTATGGTAGACCTGAGGAATTCCAAGATTTCGTTGAAGAGTGTCATATAAATAATATTGGTGTTATTGTAGACTGGGTTCCAGGTCATTTCACTATTAATGATGATGCCTTGGCATATTATGATGGAACACCAACTTTTGAATACCAAGACCACAACAAGGCTCATAACTACGGTTGGGGTGCTCTGAATTTTGACCTCGGGAAAAATGAGGTCCAGTCTTTCCTGATTTCAAGTATTAAATTTTGGATTGATTTTTACCACTTAGATGGTATTCGGGTCGATGCAGTGAGCAATATGCTGTATCTAGATTATGATAATGCTCCTTGGACTCCAAATAAGGACGGCGGAAACCTTAACTATGAAGGTTATTATTTCCTTCAACGTTTGAACACAGTGATTAAGTTAGCTCATCCAGATATCATGATGATTGCAGAAGAAAGTTCATCAGCGACAAAGATTACTGGTATGAAAGAAATGGGCGGCCTTGGCTTTGACTATAAATGGAATATGGGCTGGATGAACGACATTCTCCGTTTCTACGAGGAAGATCCGATTTATCGTAAGTATGACTTTAATCTTGTGACTTTCAGCTTTATGTATGTTTTCAATGAAAACTATCTCCTACCTTTCTCACACGATGAAGTGGTTCATGGCAAAAAGAGTATGATGCATAAGATGTGGGGAGATCGCTACAATCAGTTCGCTGGTCTACGTAATCTCTACACCTATCAAATTTGTCATCCAGGTAAGAAACTCTTGTTCATGGGTAGTGAATACGGGCAATTCCTAGAATGGAAGTCTGAGGAGCAGTTGGAGTGGTCTAATCTAGAAGATCCGATGAATGCCAAGATGAAGCATTTCACTTCACAACTAAATCAATTCTATAAAGAGCATCGTTGTCTTTGGGAAATTGATACTAGTTATGATGGTATCGAGATTATCGATGCTGATAATAGAGATCAGAGTGTCCTTTCCTTTATTCGTAAGGGCAAGAAGGACGAAATGTTAGTCTGTGTCTTTAACATGGCACCAGTTGAACGTAAGGACTTTACGATTGGTTTACCTGTTGCGGGTATTTACGAAGAAGTTTGGAATACAGAGCTGGAAGAATGGGGAGGTGTGTGGAAAGAGCACAATCAAACAGTTCAGACTCAAGAAGGTTTATGGAAGGATTATGAGCAGACTTTGACCTTTACCTTGCCTGCCATGGGAGCAAGTATCTGGAAGATTAAACGTCGTTTGAAACCAGCTAAGAAAAAAGAATAATGAGCTGTTGATTATAATTTTTTAGATTTTAAAAACGGATGTACTTGTATTGGACTTGAAACACAAGAGAAATGGATTTCCTATTATTTTTATAAAAAGTTTGACTTCCGACCTTCTTTCGATTTTAACGTTCATATGACTTTATAAAGGAGTAGAAAATGAAGAATGAAATGCTAGCTTTGATCCTTGCGGGTGGGCAAGGAACACGTCTCGGAAAACTCACTCAAAGCATTGCCAAACCGGCAGTACAATTCGGTGGGCGCTACCGTATCATTGACTTTGCTCTTTCCAACTGTGCAAACTCTGGAATCCATAATGTTGGTGTGATTACGCAGTACCAACCTCTCGCTTTGAACAACCATATCGGAAATGGTTCTAGCTGGGGATTGGATGGTATCAATTCAGGTGTCTCTATTTTACAACCTTATTCAGCCAGCGAAGGAAACCGTTGGTTTGAAGGGACTAGTCACGCTATCTACCAAAACATTGACTACATCGACAGTGTTAATCCTGAGTATGTTTTGATTCTTTCTGGTGACCACATCTACAAGATGGACTACGATGATATGCTTCAGTCCCACAAGGATAACAATGCCAGTTTGACAGTAGCTGTCCTAGACGTACCTCTCAAAGAAGCTAGCCGTTTTGGTATCATGAATACAGATGCCAATAATCGTATCGTTGAATTCGAAGAAAAACCTGCTCAACCTAAGTCTACAAAGGCTTCTATGGGGATTTATATTTTTGACTGGAAACGACTTCGCAATATGCTTGTTGCTGCTGAAAAGAGCAATGTGGATATGTCAGACTTTGGTAAGAACGTTATCCCTAACTATCTCGAGTCTGGTGAAAGTGTCTATGCTTATGAATTTAATGGCTACTGGAAAGACGTTGGTACGATTGAGTCACTTTGGGAAGCCAATATGGAGTACATTTCGCCAGAAAATGCTTTGGATAGCCGTAATCGTCAGTGGAAAATTTACTCAAGAAACTTGATTTCGCCACCCAACTACTTTGGTGCGCATGCACATGTTGAGGATTCATTGGTCGTGGATGGCTGTTTTGTAGATGGAACGGTTAAACGTTCGATTCTTTCAACAGAAGCACAAGTACGTGAAGGTGCCGAGGTCGTTGATTCTGTCATCATGAGTGGTGCCATTATCGGAAAAGGTGCAAAAATTAAACGTGCCATCATTGGTGAAGGTGCCATTATTGCAGACGGCGTAGAAATTGACGGAACTGACGAAGTACAAGTAGTAGGATACAATGAAGTAGTGGGGGTAGCAACAGATGAAGATTGATAAATATTCAGCCATTTTGGGAAACACAGTTGGTTTTCATGATATGTCAACGTTAACAGAACACCGTCCGGTAGCTAGCTTGCCTTTCGGTGGGAAATACCGTTTGATTGACTTCCCCCTTTCCAGTCTTGCAAATGCAGGTGTTCGTAGTATCTTTGGTATTTTCCAACAAGATAATATCAGCTCAGTTTTCGACCATATCCGTTCAGGTCGTGAGTGGGGCTTGTCAACCCTTCTAAGTCACTACTATCTAGGAATTTACAATACTCGTGTTGAAAGCAGTACAGTTGGAAAAGAGTATTACCAACAGCTTCTTACCTACTTGAGACGTTCAGGTTCAAACCAAACCGTTTCGATTAACTGCGATGTGCTGGTGAATATTGACTTGAATCAAGTCTTCCACCTACACAATACAACAAAAGGTCCGATTACAGTTGTATATAAGAAGCTTCCTAAGAAAGACATTTCTGATGTGAATGCTATTCTGGAAATCGATGAGACTGACCATGTTCGTTCGCACAAACTCTTTGATAACAAATCTACGGATGAACTCTTCAATATGTCTACAGATATCTTTGTTGTGGATACTCCTTGGTTGATTGAACGACTTGAAGAAGAGGCTCAGAAAGAATATCCTGAAAAGTTGCGCTATGTTCTCCGTGATTTAGCTGCAAAAGAAGGAGCTTTTGCTTACGAATACACAGGCTACTTAGCGAACATTCATTCTGTTCAGTCCTATTATCAAGCAAACATCGATATGCTTGAATCTAAAAAATTCTACTCTCTTTTCTCACCAAATCAAAAGATTTATACAAAAGTTAAGAATGAAGAACCAACCTACTATGCGAATACTTCAAAAGTAAGTACTTCTCAGTTTGCTTCTGGTAGTATCATTGAGGGTGAGGTAGTTCAGTCAGTCCTATCTCGTAACATTTATGTTCACAAAGATAGTGTTGTGAAGAACAGCGTTCTGTTCCCTCGTGTTGTGATTGGTCAAGGTGCCCAAGTTGAATATGCTATCTTGGACAAGGGCGTTGAAGTTGCGGATGGTATTGTCATTCGAGGAACGGCAGAACATCCAGTTGTAGTGAAGAAGGGTGAAACAGTAACAGAGGACATTTATTCATGAAAATTTTATTTGTAGCGGCAGAAGGAGCACCCTTTTCAAAAACAGGTGGTTTGGGCGATGTCATTGGCGCACTTCCCAAATCACTTGTAAAAGCGGGGCACGAAGTTGCAGTTTTCTTGCCTTATTATGATATGGTAGAAGCTAAGTTCGGAGACCAGATAGAGGATGTTCTCCACTTTGAAGTTAGTGTAGGATGGCGTAGACAGTACTGTGGTATTAAGAAAACGGTCTTGAATGGTGTAACCTTCTACTTCATTGATAATCAGTATTATTTCTTCCGTGGTCATGTCTACGGTGATTTTGACGATGGTGAACGCTTTGCCTTTTTCCAACTGGCTGCTCTTGAAGCCATGGAGCGCATCGGCTTTATCCCTGACCTTCTCCATGTTCATGACTACCACACAGCCATGATTCCCTTTTTGTTAAAAGAAAAGTACCATTGGATTCAGGCATATCAAGGAATCAGAACCGTTTTAACCATTCACAATTTGGAATTCCAAGGTCAATTTTCTGAAGGAATGTTGTGGGATTTGTTTGGTGTTGGGTTTGAACGCTATGCTGATGGCACTCTTCGCTGGAATGATTGTCTTAACTGGATGAAAGCAGGGATTCTCTACGCAGATCGTGTATCAACCGTATCTCCTAGCTATGCGCATGAGATTATGACCAGTCAGTTCGGTTGTGGTTTGGATCAGATTCTTCGCATGGAGTCAGGTAAGGTTTCAGGTATTGTCAATGGTATTGACGCAGATCTCTATAATCCTCAAACAGACCCACTTTTAGACTATCATTTTGATAAGGAAGATTTGTCTGGAAAAGCGCAAAACAAAGCAAAATTGCAAGAGAGAGTTGGTCTACCTGTGCGAGCAGATGTTCCTCTAGTTGGGATTGTCTCTCGTTTGACACGCCAAAAAGGTTTTGATGTTGTTGTAGAAAGCTTGCATCGTTTCTTACAGGAGGACGTTCAAATAGTCCTTTTAGGAACAGGTGACCCAGCTTTTGAACATTCCTTCTCTTGGTTTGCTCAAGTCTATCCAGACAAGCTATCAGCAAATATCACTTTTGATGTCAAACTTGCTCAAGAAATCTACGCAGCTTGTGATCTCTTCCTCATGCCAAGTCGTTTTGAACCATGCGGCTTGTCTCAAATGATGGCGATGCGCTATGGAACTCTACCATTGGTTCATGAGGTTGGTGGTTTGCGTGATACAGTTCAATCCTTCAATCCGATCGAAGGAACTGGAACTGGATTTAGCTTTGATAATTTAACACCATACTGGCTTAACTGGAGTTTCCAAACAGCCTTGGATGTTTATAAGTACCAGCCGGACGTTTGGAGAAATCTACAAAAAAAAGCTATGGAATGTGATTTTTCATGGGATACAGCCTGCAAATCTTACCTTGACTTGTACCATAGTTTAGTCAACTAATAGATAAAATCGTATGATTCTTTCATACGATTTTTGGACTGTTTAGAAAGGAAAGTTTATGTCTCAAGTAAAAGGCTTGTGTGTCATGGATGTTGACGGCACCCTGATAGCAGAAGAAGTGATTGATCTTTTAGGAAAAGAAGCAGGTCGTGAGGAAGAAATTGCGCAGATTACAAGTCAGGCGATGCGAGGAGAGATAGAATTTGAAACGAGTTTACGAAAAAGAGTGTCCTTGTTGGAAGGTCTTCCTATTTCGGTCTTTGAGAAAGTTTTTAATTCTATTCATTTAATGCCAAACGCTCAGGAATTTATCTCTATTCTCCAAAAGAATGGTATCCTAGTTGGTTTGGTGTCCGGTGGATTTAGTCCAATAGTTGAGAGATTAGCTAAATCCCTTGGCATTACCTATTTCTCTGCCAACCAACTTGAAGTTAAAGACGGTCTTCTAACAGGAAAATTAGTTGGACAAATTATCAATCCCAAGATCAAAAAAGATACTCTGGAACAATGGAGAAAGGAACTGCAACTTCCTAGAGAAAGAACAGTTGCAATCGGTGATGGGGCAAATGACCTATTAATGTTGAAATCAGCAGGACTGGGAATTGCTTTTTGTGCCAAAGAAGTGCTCAAAAAAGAAATACCACATCATGTTGACAAGAGAGATTTTTTAGAAGTTCTTCCTTTAATTATTGACTTTTTAGAGTGAGGGAAAATATGAAGATTGTAATTGCACCAGACTCATTTAAGGAAAGTTTGACCGCTGATCAGGTTGCTGAAGCTATTAAAAGAGGCTTCCAAGAATCGCTTGCAGATGTAGACTGTCTCCTCTGCCCTGTTGGTGATGGGGGAGAAGGCACTGTAGATGCTATCCGACATTCTCTTGACCTTGAAGAAAAATGGATTCAAGTGACAGGACCTTTTGGTCAAGAAGAAGCCATGCGCTATTTTCAAAAAGGGGGACTGGCACTATTTGAAGTTGCTGATTTAGTTGGCCTTGGAAAAATTCCGATAGAGAAACGAAATCCACTTCAAACCCAAACTCGTGGAATTGGAGAATTGATTCGCCACCTCATTAATCAAGGAATTAAAGATATCTATATTGGCGTTGGTGGTACGGCCAGTAATGATGGAGGACTGGGGATTGCTGCTGGTTTAGGGTATCAATTTTATGATAGGGATGGAAATGCCTTGCCTGCTTGCGGCCAATCCTTACTAAACTTATCTTCTGTTGCAACAGAAAATTGCTATGAAATTCCTGAAGATGTTCACATTCGTATTCTAGCAGATGTCGTGAGTCCCTTATGTGGACACCAAGGTGCGACCTACACGTTTGGCAAGCAAAAAGGCCTAGATCCTACTATGTTTGAGACAGTAGATCAGGCTATCCAAGATTTTTATGAAAAAGTCTCCCCTGTAACATTGGAAATTAAAGGAGCAGGAGCTGGTGGAGGCATTGCTGGTGGTTTGTGTGCCTTTGCTAAGGCAAGTATCGTATCTGGAATTGACACTTGTTTAGATTTGATTGATTTTGAAAAGAAAGTTTCTGATTCTGACTTGGTTGTTGTTGGAGAAGGAAGGCTAGATCGTCAAAGTTTAGCAGGGAAAGCGCCTATAGGTGTTGCAAAAAGAACCCCTGTCGGAGTTCCTGTTATTGCTATTTGTGGCAGTCTCGCTGAAGATTTACCTTCCCTACCATTTGAAAATATCCAAGCTGCCTTTTCTATTTTGGAGAAAAGTGAACCTTTAGAAGATAGTTTGAAAAATGCCAGTCTCTATTTGGAGCATACGGCTTCTAATATTGGACAATTATTAAATATACCTAAGATTTAGCCAAACCATTTTTTCCAGATGGATGTTTTGACGGGTTCTTCTTTTTTACCTTCCCAAAGTTTTGCAAAGGCAAGTCGAAGGTCCTTTTCTTCTACTTGCACTGGTGCATTGGTATGAATAATCAGACCGAAAGGAGAAGAAGTGTGCTCTTCAGATACGATGGTAGCTTGACTATCAGTTTCTTTAGCTTCTTTTAAGTAGAAAACTTGTTTGTCAAATTCGATAGTTGGTGAAATCTTCACAAATAGTGGCTCTGCTTTTTCTTGAAGGTTTTCTAAAATAGATAAAAAGCCTTTTTCTAACTGAGGGCTATTTGCTGTATCAATATCTGCATATCCAAGAACTCTTTCCTCAAAAGTACCAAGATAGCGTCTTTGCTCATCCGGATTTAATTTTGGCCCACCATGAGCTTTTTCAAGTAATTGTTTTGATAAATCTGTCATGAAAACAGTATATCATAAAAGTTAGAATAAAACAGACAAAAGAAAGCGATTACTTTATAAAGTTAAGGAAAATTTGCACAAAGATAACGTTTTTTCTTGAAAAAGGAGGGGTTTTAAGGTATTATAGAGGAGTAAAAAATTTAACTCATAAGGAGAGTAAAAAATGTCAATTATTACTGATGTTTACGCTCGCGAAGTCCTAGACTCACGCGGTAACCCAACACTTGAAGTAGAAGTTTACACTGAATCAGGTGCTTTCGGACGTGGTATGGTTCCATCAGGAGCTTCTACTGGTGAACACGAAGCAGTTGAACTTCGCGACGGTGACAAATCTCGTTACGGTGGTCTTGGTACACAAAAAGCTGTTGACAACGTAAACAACATCATTGCTGAAGCAATCATCGGCTACGATGTACGTGACCAACAAGCTATCGACCGTGCTATGATCGCACTTGACGGTACTCCTAACAAAGGTAAATTGGGTGCTAACGCAATCCTTGGTGTGTCTATCGCTGTAGCTCGTGCTGCTGCTGACTACCTTGAAATCCCACTTTACAGCTACCTTGGTGGATTCAACACTAAAGTTCTTCCAACTCCAATGATGAACATCATCAACGGTGGTTCTCACTCTGACGCTCCAATCGCTTTCCAAGAGTTCATGATCGTACCTGCTGGTGCGCCATCATTCAAAGAAGCTCTTCGTTGGGGTGCTGAAATCTTCCACGCTCTTAAGAAAATCCTTAAATCTCGTGGTCTTGAAACAGCCGTAGGTGACGAAGGTGGATTCGCTCCTCGTTTTGAAGGAACTGAAGATGGAGTTGAAACTATCCTTGCTGCTATCGAAGCTGCTGGATATGTTCCAGGTAAAGACGTATTTATCGGATTTGACTGTGCTTCATCAGAATTCTACGATAAAGAACGTAAAGTTTACGACTACACTAAATTTGAAGGTGAAGGAGCAGCTGTACGTACTGCTGCAGAACAAATCGACTACCTTGAAGAATTGGTAAACAAATACCCAATCATCACTATCGAAGATGGTATGGATGAAAACGACTGGGACGGTTGGAAAGCTCTTACTGAACGTCTTGGTGGCAAAGTTCAATTGGTTGGTGACGACTTCTTCGTAACAAATACTTCTTACCTTGAAAAAGGTATTGCAGAAGGTGCTGCTAACTCAATCCTTATCAAAGTTAACCAAATCGGTACTCTTACTGAAACATTCGACGCTATCGAAATGGCGAAAGAAGCTGGTTACACTGCCGTTGTATCACACCGTTCAGGTGAAACTGAAGATTCAACAATCGCTGACATCGCAGTTGCAACTAACGCAGGACAAATCAAGACTGGTTCACTTTCACGTACAGACCGTATCGCTAAATACAACCAATTGCTTCGCATCGAAGACCAACTTGGTGAAGTAGCAGAATACCGTGGATTGAAATCATTCTACAACCTTAAAAAATAATCTAATTTCTAGATTAGAAGGCGTCAAGCCTTTAAACTAAGCACTTTGGGGCGCTTTCCCTTAGTGCTTTTTCTAATTTTACTACCCTTTTAGTTACCCTTAACTGATTTTAGGTATAGTAAGAGGGTAGTCACTGATCGTGACACCCTTTATAAATTATTGATGGCTGTTTCATAATTTGAGACAGCTTTTTTTGCGTTTTCTTGGTTTGTATGCCAGTAAACATTTTCAGTCACTAATAAGTTAGAGTGTCCCAATCTGTATTGGACATCTTTAGGGCTAGTCTGAGCGTATAACATCATAGTGGTGTGTGTATGGCGGAAACCGTGAAATGATACATTCGTTACACCAGCATTCTCAAAATGCTTATTTAGGCGTTTGCGTAAGTTGCAAGCATAAGCATATTTTTCTGTAAATACAGAGAATACGACCGTTTCAGTACGACCTAATTTCCAAGACTGAATTTGTTGACGATTTTTGTATTGTTTAAGTAAAAGTAAGGTTGTTCTGTCTATTGGTATATCACGATAACCAGCGCTTGATTTAGGTGAGTTTATTTCTTGATAGCGGTTTAGTGTCTTATTGATACTGATAACACCGTTTTCTAGGTCAATATCAGACCACTCAAGGGCTAATGCTTCACCGATACGACAACCAGTGGCCAATAAAGTCTTGTATAGGACAACATCAAATAGGTTTTCATAATTTGATTGATCCAGAGTATCTAAATAATTCAGAAACTGTTTTAATTCTTTGTTGTCTAAGTATTTTACAGTAGACTTTTCTTTTTGCTGTTTGCGTGGAACGATGACATCATTAGCTGGATTGTATTGTATTACCTGAATAGCTACGCCATACTTCAAAATACGCTTATTCATGTTGTGAAGTAAGGAGTAGTTAGCAAACGCCCCTTTTTCGCCTTTATTGGCCTTGTCAGCCCATTTATTTACTTGTTGTTGAAGAATAGGCGTGGTTAACTTATCTAGCTTGTAATCGCCAAATACAGGCAATAAATGCACTCTAACCAATCCATCCATAGACTGGCGAGTATTGGGTTTAACTGTATTCTTGTAACTATCCCACCAAACTTTTACCAATTCTTCGTATGTTGTGATTGTTGGCTTATCTTTAACTGTATAGCCGTTTGAAGCAAAAGCATTGACAGCTTCCCTTGCTTTGATTTTAATCCCCTTTTTAGTGTTGGCCGTAACAGTAGTTCTAGCCTTTTTCCCTGTAAGTTTGTCAACCCCAAGATACACGCTTGCTCGGTATACGATAGATCCGTTTTTCTTTTTGTATTCTGTAATATTCATGGTTTACTCCTTTTCCATCAGCAGGCAAGCAATTAGAAAAGGTTTTGAGTTTATACCATGCGAGGGGCTACGAGAACCCTCTTATTTTCGATTTTAATCAGTCAGACGGTAAATTGTACCAGAATAGAAAACAGGCGGATATGGGGCTTATATGGGGTTTAAAAAGCCCCGATATTTCAAGAGTTTTATCGCTTTAAAACTGTTCCATACGTGTTTTTTCATAGTCCAGTGATTCTTTGAATAGGCCAGCTAGTCCAGTTACATCTTGGTTTGCGAGGAGTTCCATATAATGCGCCCTTGAGTCTTTTGAGACGATGATAGGAGCGTTTAGATACTTCATAGCTAGGTACATGAGTACCAGGCGACCAGTACGGCCGTTACCGTCGCTAAATGGATGAATCCGTTCAATCTGGATATGGGTATCTGCTAAAATCTCTAAGATTTCTTTTTCATCATGAGCATGATCTAAGCGATAAGCAGTATTATCCGCCCATTGTGTCATAAGGTAGGGAGTTTCTGCTGGGCTAGCCGTTTGAAATTCCGCCCCGATAATAGCATTTTGAACTTGTTTAAATCGTCCTCTATCATGTTGCAGTCTATCCACTAACAAGGCGTGAAAATCTTGAACCACCCCCACAGTAAGGGCTTGATGGTTTGCCAATGAGTCCAAGAGATAAGAAAAGGCTTGTTTATGGTTTTCAATCTCATAAAACTCACGAATACTTTTGCCGTTTCGTGGCAAGGTGCTTTCTAAGATAATGCTGACGGTTTCGGGTAGAGAGATAGTGTTCCCTTCAATACCGCTAGAATGGTAGGCCATGCGTACCAGTATATCGTCCAGATATTTTTGTGAGTAGGTCATAATTCCCCTTTCTATTTGTCAATTTCGCTCATTTTTGCACTTTAGTCTGTAAAATCGGCTTTCTATTCTTCAATTTCCCCTGTTTTTGCACAATAGACCTTTGAAATAGGATTGCTATTGGCGAATATGGGAAGTTATTTAATATTATTCTTCTCATTGTATTCCATTGTGGAATAGTTCTCTTGCCATATTTTACTGTATTTAAACAATTCCTTGAACTCATTTTCTTTCTCAGATTTCATTTGTTCAAAGTATCCACCAGCCATTGCAACCATCAAATATCTATTATTTATATTTGACATTGTTTTCATAAGATCTTTAATTTGCTCAATCTGATCATCAGAGAGATAAATAGAGTATTTTTCTATAAATTTTATAAAATCTTTGTCGAATGCTTGTTCTGTTTTTTCAACCTCTTTTCTTTGATTATATAGAAGTCTGTTCCGAACGATAGATAAATAGTGATTTCTTAATTCTGGATTATTTTCTAAATCTTCTTTTTCAGTTGGAGTTAAAACATTATCTAGCTGTAATTCTAATTCATCTATTAATTCTTTTGGAACTTCATCATACCCCAACAGATATCCAACACTGACTCCGAAGTAGTCAGCTAGTTGCTGGGCTTTTTCTGGTTTGATTTGGCTTTCTTCGTTTTCCCATTTTTGGTACCCTCTACGGGTCACGCCCATAGCTTTAGCAACGACCTCCTGTGTGTCGCCTTTTTTTTGTCTCAATTCTTTTAGTCTGTTCATGTATATTACCTCAATTTCAATTATATCACAAAATAACAAAAAGCTAACAAAAAATTCACTTTTTGTTATTTAATCATTGACAGCTAACAAAAAATACTCTATACTAAAATCTAGCTAACAAATAGTTAGCTAGAGAAAGGAGGAATTTCATTGCTTATTACCTCAACACAAGCAAAAGCGATTCGCCGAAAGCAGGCAGACAAGAAATTGACTGCAAAGCAAGCAGGCGAAGAAATAGGGGTTTCACAAGTTACCTATCGCAAAATCCGAGACGGTGGCGAAGTAAAGCCTAGCATTTATCAAAAAGCCATGCAGTGGCTTGCAGAAGACTATTAGAAAGGAGCGACCCAATCGCAATACTATTTTACATTTACAGATTTCTCATGTGGTGCTTTACCACTGGGGATTGACAACAAAAAAGGAGCAAAGAAATGAACTTTAAAGAATTTAAAACATGGCTAGATGATGCTGTAAGCATGGCTGAAGCTATGGCATTACCTGAAAATAAAGGGGTACTTGACGACTTGATAGAGAATACGGCCAATAACCTAGCTTTTATCGCTGAGTTAGTGGAAAGCCGTCAACTGATTTATAAAAAACCTAGACATGAAGATTAAAAACGACAACAAAAAAAGTCACTTGCTGAAAGTTTGGCGACAGTAGCAAGCGACTGGATCAAGAGTATAGATATTTTTTCTATATCTCAATTATAACAAAAATCAACCATTCAATCAATAACAACTAATGGCAGGCAAGTAATTAGAAAAGGTTTTGAAAAGCATAGAGCGCCAACTCTTAAAACTGGTACTTTCTCACGCTTTCAATTTGGCGACTCTGAGCGTGAGGAAATCGTCTATAAGAAACAACCATTCAAAATCCCCACACTCGCCATCGCCCAACTTCTGAGTGTGAAGCTAGGAATTACAAGAAAAACTGTATAAGAAACAACCATTCAAAATCCCCACGCTATCGGTCGGCAAACTTCTGAGCGTGAGGCATGTGACAGGAAAAAAGCATTAAAAAGCCATCGTGGCAATTATAAAAAGATAGAAAAAGAGGTAAAAAACATGACAACAAAAAAAGCAACATCAAGCCAACAAGTTCTATTATCGGCTAAGAAACTAGCAGAATTAGGGAACGAATTAACCGACATCATGAATGTTTTAGAAATGAATAACCTAGCTCTTGAAGGGCTTGAGTTTGCACTACAGAAAGATACGACCACGTTCTTATGGCTTGCTAAAAAATACACTGATACAGCATACGCCCAGAATGAAAAGCTATACGATCGTCTAAATGAAATAGCCTTTTTGCTTTTGAACAATGACGACGCTAAAGAGCTGGAGGCAATGCAATGACACTAGACCTAGACAACA
>NZ_KV802690.1:664396-685111 GCF_001810785.1 Streptococcus sp. HMSC073F11 | reverse complement strand
CCTAGACAACATGACACAAGCAGAATTTGATAAACAAATGGCTGAAATCAAGGAGAGAAATCCGAACCTCTTCCAGTTTATTGCTGATTTTGTAGATAGAAAAGTAAGCACCGAAGAGGTGGAAGACTTCCTGAAGATGGGACGAAGCGACCAAGTGGACTACATCAAGAACTATAAAGCGAGGGCATGACATGAATGAATTAGATTTGACCAATACACAGGCGGTAATCTCTATGGTGGTACTGATTGGCTTACTGCTTTATCTAAACCACCGAGACCGCAAAAAAAGCGCCCAATTTGAGCGAGAAAATCAACAGACGATAGAAACACCTAGCACTGATTTAAGCCCTGATTATGGGCGTTATATTCAGCTTGCGGGTAAGATTCATAACTAGAAAGGGGTGTAATATGCAACTATTATCAAGAGAAGCAGAGCTTGAATTACTGGAGAAAGTGGGAGATCACTTGGCTAAAAGGATGGAACTGGAAAGGCAACGTGATGACAACTGGGACTTGATTTCTAGGTCTGAGGTATTAGAGAAGTTAGGTATTAGTGGAACCACGTTAAATAATTGGCAGGAGCATGGTCTAAAATCGTTCCAGTCGCCTTTTGAGAACAGTAAGAAAATCTATTACCGTAAGAGTGATATTTACAATTTTCTTGCAATAGATTAGGAGGTGTGATGAGAATAATAGAGTTGACTATATCAGTTGATAAAATGCCCCTATTTGGCTTTCTCAAGTCAAATCCTACTCAAGTATGGAAGAATGGGGAACACTACAAATTTACCTATTATGAGCCTATAGATGAGGCTTTGACGGGTTTTCAATACAAAGGCTTATATGTGTCTATCAAAGACGAAAAAGAGGCAGTAGAGGGCTGGGAATTGGTCAGAGATTTGGATATTGCTTTGGCCAGCCCTGACTTGCTGAAAATCCTGAAAGATTTAGAGGCAAACAAATTGGCAGAGCATCGGCAGGGGATTGGAGTGGAGTTAAAAGGTTGGATTTTTGACCTGATTTGTAATGGCATTTATACCAGATATGAGACTTCACTTTTTGTCCGCTTGCTATTTGTGAATGGCTATAGTTTTAGTCAGTTAGTGGATTTGTTTTCTGCAATCGTTAAACGCAAAGACCTAGCAAGCTATTTCTTAGAAGTAGCAAGAATATTTTATAAGGAGGTAGTATTTGAATATTAGAGACAAATTAAATGAGATCATAAGATTAAACTGGACTGAATCAGATTTTGGTTTTTCTAAGAAAAAGGCAGACTACAAGCGTCAGTTGGCTCATATTTATCACTTAGACAGTTTTAACAAGCTGAAATATAAAGGTGAAGAGATAATAATTTCCGCTAGCGAAATTATGTATACTACGGATGTAAATGGAAAGGAAGAAAAGTTTGTATCTGCTAAGATAAAGCAAAAGAAAAAGAATAATAAAGATATCATTAAAGTGGAATTTGAATCCAGTTTCCAACCTTTTGCCAAGATGGTGATTGATTACCTTTTAGGGCGTTATGTATTCTACAATGGTCAACTTTATGATGTAAATAATCGACAAGCAAATAAGATTGACGATATAAGACTGGTTAGTCTTTATGGATTTAAGCATGATACAGAGTTTGTATTGGATATTTTAAAGGGAATTGATAAGCATTTCCATATTGAGCCAATCAGAGTTCTAAAACCATTTCAGATTGCTGGTAATGATTTTATTATTGATTTGGAAAAACACACTCTGACCAGATGTGTTTTGAATAACGAGATTTCATTTTTTAAGTATTATCCAGTTGATTTTGAAACTGCTAAGAGTAGTAAAGAGATTGCCAATAAATTTTTACACTACGTTATTGATGACCCTGATAGTTTCCACAATGCCCAATTACAGACATACTACATAGCACAAGTTGCCAGTGGATTGAAAAACAAAACCAATTTCTTTATAACCAAGTCTGGAATAAGAACTGGTAAAGGATTGAGACATATTGCCTTATCTGGACTGTTTAACAAAATCGATGTTGAACTGGATAACTTGGTTTCACGAGGATTTGACGCTTTGAATGCTTGGGCTATGTTTTCGGGTGGGGAAATGGCCTTAGCGACTGAGCAAGGCGATATTATTGGAGATAAGATTGAGCGTGTTTTAAAAGTAATTGCAACCGAGAAAACACACGTAGCCAGAATGGTAGGAGGAAACCAAGGTCTTGTTATGCTTTCTAGTGTTTTGTGTATTGATACCAATAGAAATGTATCTCTTTCAGATGAAATGAACGGGCGCAAGGTATTGATCCAGTATAAAGATAGACCATCTGGAGAAACTGACTTGGAGCGTGAAGAAGCCTTTGCCGAATATTGGGAGGCATTTACACTACCAGATAAATCTCCAAGGATTGAAGGGTGTATTGGTTTCTTGCTATCCAGTCTTGATTATTTTAATGAGCAAGAACAGAAGTTCATCTGGAAAAATGTTGAAGTGTATAATGGCGATGAAGAACTTGATGATTTTCAGATATCTTTGATAAATCTATTACAAGAAACTGATTTTGTAGCAAGATCTTACAATCCCTCCATAGATTATCTTTACGATAAAATTTATGGAAGAAACACTACAAAAGCTGGAAATGCACTTAGGACAATAGGTGTTAAAAGAGATCGTAAAAGAGTTAATGGGGAACGATTAAGCGGATATGTGATTGAAAACCAAAAACGCTTTGATACTTTTGTTATAAAAGAAGAAAAGAGAGAATTAAGAGTAGATTTTTCAATTTTTGAAGAACTTGGAGAACTTGAACAGTAAAATGGCCATAGCGACCACATGTTGGCCACATGTTCATGTGGACGGCTTGGGTGCAGTATTATCAATGGTTTAGCACTATCTGTCCACTAGGGCCACATGTTTACTAAGGGTTAAAAAGTAAAAAAAATAAAGATAGTAAAAAATATAAAAATGGTATAAGAAAACCTATGGCCCTTGTGGCCACGAATGAAAACCCTTGAGGCTCTAAGGTTTAGGTTGGCCACATGTCTGGCCATAGGTAAAAAATACATATGGACAGGAAACAATAAAGGAGTAAAAATGAATTTCGTAACCGCAAAAGAGTTGACAATAGCATTAGATAGCCTAAATGAATGGCTGGGAGAAAATCCTGATTTAAGATTGACAGATATAAGATTGGGAAAGTGCACTTCAAAAGAAGTCACGTTTAGAGTTGAATATGTAGATTTGAGGAAAGGAGTTTAAATCAGCAATCAAAGGAAAACAAAAGGGGTAGATAGTATCGACCCCCTTGCAATGGTGTAACTACTAGTGACACCCTTAAAACAGAAAGAGGAAAAACAACATGAAAATTAAACTATTTTATCAGAAATACAAGCAAAGCCTAGAGGATTTTGAAAGCCAGGTAAATGATTTTATGGCAACCGTTGAAGTTATTGACGTGAAATATACAGAAGCAACAGTGGGGAATAGTGAGGATATGGATACACTAACCAGTGTGATGGTTCTATACAAATAGCATGAGAGGTAAACATGGAGATACAAGAAGGCTTTATTTATTTCAAAAGTTATGATATAATAAAACTGTTAGAGATCCCGAAGTTTGGAAGTGTAACGCTTAAAATACAAGACGGCGAGATTGTCTCCAGCGTGGAATCTAAAACAACAATATTTAAAAAGAATACTGACTGAAAAAATCAGAGGTATAGCATAAAGTAGAGTAATCTATTTTGGCTATGCCTCTTTTGTTTTTGGAAAGATTGGAGGAAAAAGAAATGCCAACATTGCAAGAAGTCAAAAACCAGATGGACAAAGTACGGACTCAATTAGAAATTTTTGATCGCTTTGATGAGGAAATCAAGAAATCAGAGCAAGAAGTTAAAGCTATTAAAGCTAAAAAAGCGGATTTACAAACTTTTGAAGATTTTCAAGCTATCAACGCAAAAGAAAAGTATATTGCTGATATGAAAGCACAAAGAACAAAACTTGAAAAAGAACGAATTGACTCAATCGTAGCAGACGCTAGAAAAATTAATGCGAAAGGTTATTTAGAGACAGCATTAGAACAAGATGAAACAGTGAAACGTCAGCGCCAAGAAATTAAGCAGAAATCTATTGAGCTTTTGGAATTGATTGCGAATTATAACGAAAACTACAAAAATACTGCTAAGAGATTGGCGGATGAGGTAAGAGAAACAGGTATCGAAGAGCTATTTGACCGCTTGAATACGTCACCAGAATATAGTGGAGTAAGTAAGCCTTACATTTACAGTGGTGTAGCTGGTTATATGGGAAGTCAATACCGCTATTTAGATCCGAGTGATGATTTGGCGTATTTTGTGAATCGTATTAACTATTTTGAGGGAGAACAATAATGAAAGATGAACATAAACAACTATTTCAAGAAATCGAAGAAGAGAAGAGACAAGCTGACATACTGCAGGGGCTTGCCAAGAACGTAGAAAGTATTTCAAAATCTTACGAAGAGGAAGCTGTAACCCTTGAAGAGTTTAAGGCTATGGGCTACAAGCGTAGACATGAACTATATGAGAAAGATAAAGCCTTGTATGATAAACTACTGGGCAAGGAAAAACGTGGTTTGTTAGGTTTGTGATGTGGAGGGGAGCAATCCCCTTTTTTTACATAAATCAGACAGAATTACACACGAGGTAGGGGAATGGTTAGAAGTTTAAAAGCAAGACTAGAAAAGTTAGAAGAGTATGCTGGAAAGACGGAATATGCAACAACCGATGAATGTATATCTTTATATGTGGATTGTTTAAGATTTGCTTTTCAGCAAGATGAAATAAAGATAGATATGGATGATTTTATTAAAACACCATTTAAAGATATTAAGCTAGCAGACTATAAGAAATCAAAAAAACGTATGGATGAACTTAGGGAAATGACTGGGATAAGTGAGTTTCCAGAATTAGAGCAATAAAGCGAGGTGAACAGTATTTGACAGAATTAAGCAGAAAAAAAGAAATATTTATGGCTAATTATCTCATGACTGGGAATGTAAAAAAAGCCAGTGAATTAAGTGGAATAACCAGAAGGACAGCTTACAATTATTTGAACGATGTAACTTTTAAGAGGGTTTACCGTGAAAGACGTAGCGAACAACTCAAGGAGTCTACTACGCTGTTACAGAATGCGAGTGTTGAAGCTGTAACCGTATTGAGGGAAATCATGCTTGATAAGACAATAAGCCCGTATGCGAGACAACAAAGCGCCCAAAGCATTCTAAACATGGCTTATAAGGCAGTTGAAATGGTTGAGGTAGTGGAGCAATTAGAAATATTAGAGGCGAAGATACTAGATGAAGGCGATTAAAAACCGTTTAAATAAGTTGAATAAGTTAGCGGTGGTTGATGAAGTTGATACCGTGTTTTTAACGCAGATTGATACTGGACATTTTGAGGTAAGATATAGGATAGGTGGAAAAAATCCCAAAGATATTATAGAAGTCTATCTGACAAAAGAAGAAGCAGAAAAAGATATTTCACGAATTAAAAATACAAAAGGATTGCGGATATTCTGGGATAATATAGGTTTTTGTGATGATTAGAGCTTATCATTTATCAAGCAGATAAGAGCAATAAAAACCCTCCTTAATTCCCTGAGAAATGACAAGCAGGTAAGCGGAGTTTTTCCCCCTCTTATTTCGGATTTACTCCTTGCAGAATGACAAGCAGATAAGGACGACAATAAGCCTTCTAAATTGCTTACAAAACGATAGGGAGTTAAGACGAATTTAAAAGCTCCTTATTTTCGTTTTTCTCCTTGTCAAACGATAAGGAAATAAGACAGGAAATAACATCACTTATTTTGATTTTACTCCCTGAAAAACTGTAAGGAGATAAGGAGACTTATTAGCTTCGTTAATTTGGATTTTCTCCTTACAAAATGATAGGAAGATAAGAACTAAAATAACTCCCCTTATTTTCCTAACAAATGACAGGGAGATAAGAGTAATTTAAAAGTCTGTTATTTTGGATTTGTTGCTTACCAAATGATAAGCAGATAAGCAAAGAAATAACTTGCCTTAATTGCTTGCAGAATAACAAGGAAATAAGTGAGATAAAAACGTCTCTTAATCGCTTATCAAATGGTACGTAGAATGGACTTGAATCAAGAGCGAACGCAGATACAATGAAAAAAGCACCTAGAACAATCTAAGCGCTCAGGAGTAGTGGACGGTGTGCCTGTCCCGTCATCTCATACTATGAAGTTGCGTAGCGACACTATCATCTCTACCTCACTACTCTTTAAACTAATTATACCATGAAGGAGTATCAACTTGACCATTAAAGAAATAGAGGCACAACTAAAAAGAGTAAAGAAAGGAAACGAACTTATCCAGAGATTGCAACTAAAGTACCAGAGTTTAGACAATGGACTATTATCTGGATCCAATCAATTCACGACAAGGGTAAAAACTAGCAAAACCAATACTACCGAGGAGAAGATACTGGAAGCCTTGGAACTTAAAGATGAGATAGTGGAGCAAATGCAAGCTATTATGGATGAACGATTTGAAGTTTTGAACATGATTAATCAGTTAGATGATGTAGTTGAAAATTTGATTTTGACAATGTTGTATTTGAATAACCTACCTATGGCTAAGGTTTGTAAGGAGTTAGATTTTAGTAAGATTCAAATTTACAGAATTAAGAAAAAAGCCATTGAGAACTTGGCCAAGGTGAAAAATGCAAATCGATAAAGAAGAGACAACAAAGCAGATCTACAGATTTCTGAAAAGCTATCATTCACTGGTTAAATTGAGCCTAGACGGTCAAGATGGAGCGTTTGAAGCCAAAGCGGTGGAGATAGTAAGCATGATTGAGGCTTACAGGGACAATCTGGACGATTTACGACGTGAGATATTCGCCAATCTCTTTACAAGGCGAACTGGAGAGAGATTAAAGCTATGGCAATTATACGAGACACTAGACATTGATAGGGCTGAGTATGAACGTCTCAAAGCTGAGATACTGCTAGACTTTGCTAAAAGCTATCGTGACGGTGTTTTAGTGGTTGAAAAATAGTCTAGGAAAGTTTATAATGAGGTTAAAGTTAAGGAGGTATTATCATGGAAGTAATGGCGTTGCCTAGTAAAGAAATGATGCAGTTCTATACAGAAATATATCCGTGGATAAAAACTAGCTTTCCAGATGATACAACTCCTAGATTTTTATTCAAAGATAACACCCCTGGTCATATTTTAGAAATGTTCGAACAAATAAAAGAAAATCTAGGATATGACTACGCAATATAAAATACCAAAGCACCTAGAGAAATCTAAGTGCTTTTTGATATTATTTATTTTCTACGTGATATAATGAACCTATTAGCAATAAAAAAAGCACGTTTGACCGTGCTAGTTTCTTGCCTGCTGAACTCATCGTTTTAAGTTCCTTTTTGTTACCCTTTATGTTTTCTCAACTTATTTGAATTTAATAGTTTTTGAGAAAATCAAGTTAGATTTAGAGCAGGCTTATGCCTGTTTTTTAGTATCTAACAATAGGAAGATAACCTTAAAAAATAAAATAGTTCAGTGAACTATTTTATCCCGAACCTTGAAATTCAAAAGTTCGACCGTTGATTTAACAACGTTTTTAGCCCCTCGGATTTTATCCGAAGGGCTATTTTTGTATTTAGGGGGCAAAACATTTCAAGACAGCTCATTTACTAATAAATCCGATTCAGCTAATATAATTGAAAATGATGGAAAAAAGGGTGAATTTATGATATACTTTAATGCAGGACCTTTTTAGAAATTTTGAAAGAGTATTAAAAATTTAAAATGAGAAAAATTGTTATCAATGGTGGCTTGCCTCTGCAAGGTGAGATTACCATTAGTGGCGCAAAAAATAGTGTAGTAGCTTTGATTCCAGCTATTATTTTGGCAGATGATGTGGTGACTTTGGATTGTGTTCCAGATATTTCCGATGTTGCTAGTCTTGTCGAAATTATGGAGTTAATGGGGGCTACTGTTAAGCGTTATGACGATGTGTTAGAGATTGATCCAAGAGGTGTTCAAAATATTCCAATGCCTTATGGGAAAATCAATAGTCTTCGTGCATCTTATTATTTTTATGGAAGTCTTTTAGGTCGCTTTGGTGAAGCTACTGTTGGTTTACCTGGTGGATGTGATTTGGGACCTCGCCCTATTGATCTACATCTTAAGGCTTTTGAAGCTATGGGAGCTACTGTTAGCTACGAGGGTGATAACATGAAGTTATCTGCTAAAGATACAGGACTTCACGGCGCAAGTATTTACATGGATACGGTTAGTGTCGGTGCGACGATTAATACGATGATTGCTGCGGTTAAAGCAAATGGTCGTACTATTATTGAAAATGCAGCCCGAGAACCTGAGATTATTGATGTTGCCACTCTCTTAAATAATATGGGTGCTCATATCCGTGGTGCTGGAACCAATATTATCATTATTGATGGTGTTGACAGATTACACGGAACCCGTCATCAGGTGATTCCAGACCGTATTGAAGCAGGAACATATATTTCTTTAGCTGCTGCAGTCGGTAAGGGAATTCGTATTAATAATGTTCTTTATGAACACTTAGAAGGATTCATCGCTAAGTTGGAAGAAATGGGAGTGAGAATGACTGTATCGGAGGACAGTATTTTTGTCGAAGAACAGTCTAATTTGAAAGCAATCAATATTAAGACAGCTCCTTATCCTGGTTTTGCTACTGACTTGCAACAACCAATTACTCCTCTTCTATTAACAGCAGAGGGGCGTGGTACCATTATTGATACCATTTATGAAAAACGAGTAAACCATGTTTTTGAACTAGCAAAGATGGACGCAGATATTACGACTACAAACGACCATATTTTATATACTGGTGGACGTGTTTTGCGTGGTGCAAATGTAAAAGCTACTGACCTTAGAGCTGGGGCCGCACTTGTCATTGCTGGTTTAATGGCTGAAGGCAAAACTGAAATTACAAATATTGAGTTCATCTTACGTGGTTATTCAGATATTATTGAAAAATTACGTAATCTAGGAGCGGATATTACACTTGTTGAAGAATAAACCGTAGAGGTGTTTATGAATATTTGGACCAAATTAGCAATGTTTTCTTTTTTTGAAACGGATCGCTTGTATTTGCGTCCTTTCTTTTTTAGTGATAGTCAGGACTTCCATGAGATAGCTTCAAATCCAGAAAATTTACAATTCATTTTTCCAAGTCAAGCTAGTTTGGAAGAGAGTCAATATGCACTGGCCAATTATTTTATGAAGGTTCCTTTAGGTGTATGGGCTATTTGTGACAAGAAAACTGAAAAAATGATTGGTTCAATTAAGTTTGAAAAGCTAGATGAAATTAAAAAAGAAGCAGAACTTGGTTATTTTTTAAGAAGAGATTCATGGTCTCAAGGTTTTATGACAGAAGTTGTTAAAAAACTTTGTCAGCTTTCTTTTGAGGAATTTGGTTTAAAACAATTATCTATTATAACCCATCTCGAAAATGAAGCCAGTCAACGAGTTGCTCTTAAGGCTGGATTTCGCTTGATTCGTCAGTTTAAAGGAAGTGATCGCTATACGAGGAAAATGCGTGATTATCTTGAGTTTCGCTTTGTAAAGGGAGAAATTAATGAGTAAACACCAAGAAATTCTAAGTTATTTGGAAGAATTACCGGTTGGTAAAAGGGTCAGTGTTCGAAGCATTTCCAACCATCTAGGAGTAAGTGATGGAACGGCCTATCGCGCTATCAAGGAAGCGGAAAATCGTGGAATAGTAGAGACTCGACCAAGAAGTGGTACTATTCGTGTTAAATCTCAGAAAGTTGCTATCGAAAGATTAACATTTGCTGAAATTGCAGAAGTGACTTCTTCTGAGGTTTTGGCTGGGCAAGAAGGTTTAGAGAGAGAATTTAGTAAATTTTCAATCGGTGCCATGACTGAACAAAATATCTTGTCCTACCTTCACGATGGTGGGCTCCTGATTGTCGGAGATCGTACGCGTATCCAATTACTAGCGCTGGAAAATGAAAATGCAGTTCTGGTTACAGGTGGATTTCAGGTTCATGATGATGTGCTTAAACTGGCCAATCAAAAAGGAATTCCAGTTCTGAGAAGTAAGAATGACACTTTTACCATTGCGACCATGATAAATAAAGCCCTGTCAAATGTACAAATCAAGACTGATATTCTGACAGTTGAGAAACTTTATCGCCCAAGTCATGAGTATGGTTTTTTGAGAGAGACTGACACTGTTAAAGATTATTTGGACTTGGTACGTAAGAATCGTAGCAGTCGTTTCCCTGTTATTAATCAACATCAGGTCGTTGTTGGGGTTGTTACTATGAGAGATGCGGGTGATAAGTCACCAAGTACCACAATTGATAAGGTCATGTCTCGTAGTCTATTTTTGGTTGGATTATCGACAAATATTGCCAATGTGAGTCAACGGATGATTGCAGAAGACTTTGAAATGGTACCGGTTGTTCGGAATAATCAAACCTTGCTTGGAGTTGTGACACGACGAGATGTCATGGAGAAGATGAGTCGTTCCCAAGTTTCGGCTCTACCAACTTTTTCTGAGCAGATTGGTCAAAAACTTTCTTACCACCATGATGAAGTAGTCATTACAGTGGAACCCTTTATGCTTGAGAAAAACGGAGTTTTGGCTAATGGTGTATTGGCAGAAATTCTGACCCACATGACCCAAGATTTAGTTGTTAATAGTGGTCGTAATCTTATTATTGAGCAGATGCTAATCTACTTTTTGCAGGCTGTTCAGATTGATGATATACTGCGCATTCAAGCACGCATTATCCATCATACTAGACGATCAGCTATTATTGACTACGATATTTATCATGGTCATCAGATTGTTTCAAAAGCTAATATAACCGTTAAAATTAATTAGAAACTAGGAGAAAAAATGATAACATTAAAATCAGCTCGTGAAATCGAAGCTATGGATAAGGCCGGTGATTTTTTAGCAAGTATCCATATTGGCTTGCGTGATTTGATTAAGCCTGGCGTAGATATGTGGGAAGTTGAAGAATACGTTCGCCGTCGTTGTAAGGAAGAAAATTTCCTTCCGCTTCAGATTGGAGTTGACGGTGCCATGATGGACTATCCTTATGCTACCTGTTGCTCTCTTAATGATGAAGTGGCTCATGCTTTCCCTCGTCACTATATCTTGAAAGATGGTGATTTGCTCAAAGTTGATATGGTTTTGGGAGGTCCAATTGCTAAATCTGACCTGAATGTCTCAAAATTAAACTTCAACAATGTTGAGCAAATGAAAAAATACACTCAGAGCTATTCTGGTGGCCTAGCAGACTCTTGTTGGGCTTATGCTGTTGGTACACCGTCCGAAGAAGTGAAAAACTTGATGGATGTAACCAAAGAAGCTATGTACAAGGGTATTGAGCAAGCCGTCATTGGGAATCGTATCGGTGATATTGGTGCAGCCATTCAAGAATACGCTGAAAGTCGTGGTTACGGTGTAGTGCGTGATTTGGTTGGTCATGGTGTTGGCCCAACTATGCATGAAGAACCAATGGTTCCTAACTATGGTGTTGCTGGTCGTGGACTCCGTCTTCGTGAAGGAATGGTCTTGACTATTGAACCAATGATCAATACAGGTGACTGGGAAATTGATACAGATATGAAGACCGGTTGGGCGCATAAGACCATTGACGGTGGCCTATCTTGTCAATATGAACACCAATTCGTGATTACAAAAGATGGTCCTGTTATCTTGACTAGCCAAGGTGAAGAAGGAACTTATTAATAAAAAGTGAAAAGGCTGCTGGAAGTTGATTTTATAAAGAATTTACTAGAACTTTTCATAATAAAGCGCATTGTATCAAGTTTTAAGGGCTGATGTGATGCGTTTTTCTGATTTCAAGATCCTTACGTCAATCTCTTGTACGTTATGTTGATTTTAAAAACAAAATTCTTCTAAAATGCTACACTTCAGCTTAAAAAAACGACATTTCAGATTTTCTGGTTTAGAAATAGCTATCACTATGATATAATTATTTTATGATTATTACTATTCCTATAAAAAATCAAAAAGATATTGGCACACCATCCGATTCGGTCGTTGTTCTCGGCTATTTTGATGGTATACATAAGGGACATCAAGAACTATTTCGTGTTGCCAATAAGGCTGCGAGAAAGGATTTATTGCCTATCGTAGTTATGACCTTTAATGAATCTCCAAAGATTGCTTTAGAGCCTTATCATCCGGATTTGTTTTTGCATATTTTGAACCCTGCTGAACGTGAGAGAAAATTAAAGCGTGAAGGTGTAGAAGAATTGTATCTCCTTGATTTTAGTAGCAAATTTGCTAGTCTCACAGCAGAAGAATTTTTTGCGACTTATATCAAGGCTATGAATGCCAAAATTATTGTTGCAGGTTTTGATTATACATTTGGTTCTGACAAAAAAACGGCAGAAGATTTAAAGAATTACTTTGATGGAGAGGTTATCATTGTCCCACCTGTAGAAGATGAGAAAGGAAAGATTAGTTCAACTCGTATCCGTCAAGCTATTTTAGATGGCAATGTGAAAGAAGCAGGAGAACTTTTGGGGGCACCGCTTCCATCCAGAGGTATGGTGGTTCATGGTAACGCTCGTGGTCGTACGATTGGTTATCCAACAGCTAATTTGGTACTTTTAGACCGTACTTATATGCCAGCAGATGGTGTTTATGTTGTTGATGTTGAAATTCAAAGACAGAAGTATCGCGCTATGGCTAGTGTTGGAAAAAATGTGACCTTTGATGGAGAAGAAGCACGTTTTGAAGTCAATATTTTTGATTTTAATCAAGATATTTATGGGGAAACCGTCATGGTTTATTGGCTTGATCGTATTCGAGATATGACCAAATTTGACTCAGTTGACCAATTAGTGGATCAGTTAAAGGCTGATGAAGAAGTAGCTCGAAATTGGTCTTAAGAGTTTGGGTAATTAAAAAAGAGGTTGTCTGTAACCCAAAAGATAGATGATGTAGTCTAACTTTTGAGGTCACTACAAGACCTCTTTTTATTCTTTTTCAAAGGTAAATCCTTCTCCAAGGATTTCGTGAGCTTCTGTAATAGTTATAAAGGCTTGAGGATCAATTCGATGAATCATTTCCTTCATTTTCACAATTTCATTTCTTCCGACAATACAGTAAATGATTTTTAAATCTTCTTGACTATAATAACCTTGACCTGAGATGAAAGTAACGCCTCTACCTAGGTCATCATTAATCGCCTTAGCAAGTTGGTCAGGACGTTTGGTAATAATCATAAATCCTTTACCTGCGTAGCCACCTTCGCCAATCAAATCAATGACACGCGAAACGATAAAATCAAATAAGAGCGTGTAGGAAACCAATCTCAAGTCCTTGAAGATTAGGAGAATGAGCATGAGAATACAAAAATCTAAGATAAAGAGCAGTTTTCCCATTGATATATGAGTGTACTTGTTGAGAATACGAGCTACAATATCAGTACCACCAGTTGTACCTCCAGCATTAAAGATAATTCCAAGACCAATTCCCAATAGAATCCCAGCTATAAGGGCAGTGATTAGTAAATCACCTTGAAGATCAATATGAAGGGGAATACGTTCAAAAAAGGCCAACCAGGCGGACAAGGCTACGGTTCCTAGCAAACTAGAATAGAGGGACTTTGCTCCAAAAATCTTCCAAGCTAGGATGAAAAGGGGAATATTAATCAGCAGGTTCATGAGAGAAACAGGGATTTTAAAAAGATAAAAGGTGATGAGGGTAATGCCTGTCGCCCCACCCTCAAAGAGATGATGAGGAACTACAAAATAAGTTAGACCAAAAGCATAGATAGCAGCACCTAGTAAAATGGTTAAAATGGGATAAATTTTTTTAATCATAGGGACCTCTTTTCTTATAAGTAGATTATATCAAATTTTTAAGGAAAATTTGAATGACTCCATTAGGATTTTTAATCTTTTTTTGATATAATTAAAAGTAAGAAAACCAATCTGAATCCTAAAATAGAAAGATTGATACTATGACAAAAATTAAGATTGTAACCGATTCATCTGTTACTATTGAACCTGAACTAGTAAAACAATTAGATATCACTGTTGTTCCTTTATCTGTAATGATTGATAACGTTGTTTATTCTGATGCGGATTTGAAAGAAGAAGGTAAATTTCTTCAGTTGATGCAAGCAAGTAAGAATCTTCCGAAAACAAGTCAGCCACCTGTAGGTGTCTTTGCTGAAGTTTTTGAAGACCTATGCAAGGATGGTAGCCAGATTCTTGCTATTCATATGTCTCATGCCCTTTCTGGTACTGTAGAAGCGGCACGTCAAGGTGCTAGCTTATCTACTGCCGATGTGACAGTTATTGATAGTTCCTTCACTGACCAAGCCTTGAAATTCCAAGTTGTTGAGGCTGCAAAATTAGCGCAAGAAGGCAAGGAGTTGGAGGAAATCTTATCTCATGTAGAAGAGGTTAAAAACCACACAGAACTCTATATTGGCGTTTCAACTTTGGAAAATTTAGTAAAAGGTGGACGAATTGGCCGTGTAACTGGATTGTTGAGCTCACTTCTCAATATACGTGTTGTCATGCAGATGAAAGACCATGAGTTGCAGCCAATCGTTAAAGGTCGTGGAGCTAAAACCTTTAAAAAATGGTTAGATGAGTTGATAACATCGCTCTCTGAACGTTCTGTAGCAGAGATTGGAATTTCATATTCTGGTAGTGCTGATTGGGCAAAAGAGATGAAAGAAAGCTTACAAGCTTATGTTGAAAAGCCTATTTCAGTTTTGGAAACGGGCTCTATTATTCAAACTCACACGGGTGAGAATGCTTGGGCTATTTTAGTACGTTACCACTCTTAAAAAAATAAATAAAATGGGAAGAAATAGCGTTTTTAACTTGACCTAAAAGGGATTTTAGGATATGATTATATTTGTTAATTAGAAATTAAATTGGAGGAATCATTAACATGGCAAACAAACAAGATTTGATCGCTAAAGTAGCAGAAGCTACAGAATTGACTAAGAAAGACTCAGCGGCAGCAGTTGAAGCTGTATTCGCAGCAGTAACTGAGTACCTTGCAGCTGGTGAAAAAGTTCAATTGATCGGTTTTGGTAACTTTGAAGTTCGTGAGCGTGCTGCACGTAAAGGTCGCAACCCACAAACTGGTAAAGAAATCAAAATTGCAGCTTCTAAAGTTCCAGCATTCAAAGCTGGTAAAGCTCTTAAAGACGCTGTTAAATAATCAACCTTCAAAAAGCCTATCATATCAAGCATTTGAGCTTGTGTGACAGGCTTTTCTTTTGGTTTTGGGGCATTTTTGAGGCAGAATCTGAATGAACTAGTACCGGAAAATCTTTCAAATACAGACTAATTCAAATTGCGTAGCAGAAATCATACAAATGAAATTGATTATAGTAAAATAGGATTAGAATTATTAAGAAAGTTGGTTTTTTATTGGAAACGATAGTATTTTCAATCTCCGTTTTTTTAGCAGGGATCTTGTCCTTCTTTTCCCCTTGCATTTTTCCTCTGTTACCTGTTTATACTGGAATTTTGCTGGATGATCAGGAAAGTGCAAAAAGCTTTTCTTTATTTGGTAGAAAAGTTGCCTGGTCTGGCTTGATTCGAACTCTTTGCTTTATCGCAGGTATCTCTCTCATTTTCTTTATTTTAGGCTTTGGTGCTGGTTACTTTGGTAATATTCTCTATGCCAATTGGTTTCGCTATACCATGGGAACAATTATTATCATTTTAGGCCTTCACCAGATGGAAATTTTTCATTTTAAGAAATTAGAGGTTCAAAAAAGCTTTACTTTTAAGAAATCAGAAGCAAATCGTTATTGGTCAGCCTTTTTACTCGGTATTACTTTTAGCTTTGGTTGGACGCCTTGTATTGGTCCTGTTTTGAGTTCTGTTTTAGCGCTTGCGGCTTCTGGAGGAAATGGCGCTTGGCAAGGAGCTATCTATACCTTGATTTACACTCTGGGGATGGCAATTCCTTTCTTGCTTTTGGCTCTAGCTTCAGGTGTAGTAATGCCTTATTTTAGTAAAATTAAACGTCATATGATGCTACTGAAGAAAATTGGTGGTTTCCTCATTATTTTAATGGGAATTTTGTTATTATTAGGACAAGTAAATGTTCTAGCTGGAATTTTTGAATAAAGGAGAAAAAGATGAAAAAAGTAATGTTTGCTGGCTTAAGCCTCTTGTCATTAGTCGTATTGGTAGCCTGTGGTGAGGAAGAGACTAAAAAGACTCAAGCTCCACAACAATCCCCAAAACAACAGCAACAAACGACTGTACAACAAATTGCTGTTGGAAAAGATGCGCCAGACTTCACCTTGCAATCTATGGATGGTAAAGAAGTTAAGTTATCTGATTATAAGGGAAAAAAAGTCTACTTAAAGTTTTGGGCTTCATGGTGTGGTCCATGTAAGAAAAGTATGCCTGAGTTGATGGAATTAGCGGCGAAACCAGATCGTGATTTTGAAATTCTTAGTGTCATTGCACCAGGAATTCAAGGTGAAAAAACTGTCGAGCAATTCCCACAATGGTTCCAAGATCAAGGTTATAAGGATATCCCAGTTCTTTATGACACAAAAGCAACCACATTCCAAGCTTATCAAATTCGAAGCATTCCTACAGAATACCTGATTGACAGTCAAGGAAAGATTGGAAAGATACAATTTGGTGTTATCAGCAATGCGGATGCAGAAGCAGCCTTTAAAGAAATGAACTAGAATAGATAAAAATCTGATTACAAGAGAGTAGTCAGATTTTTTTAGAAAATTATTTTATAAATATTCACAAATATCCTATATTTATGGTAAAATAGAATCATCATTTTATTTTGGAGTCAAAGATGAATATATTTAGAACAAAGAATGTTAGTTTGGATAAAACGGAGATGCACAGGCATTTGAAGTTATGGGATTTGATTTTGTTAGGTATCGGAGCCATGGTAGGGACGGGTGTCTTTACTATAACAGGTACTGCAGCCGCAACTCTAGCGGGTCCAGCGCTAGTGATTTCAATCGTCATTTCTGCCTTGTGTGTGGGATTATCAGCCCTCTTTTTTGCAGAATTTGCTTCACGAGTACCCGCTACAGGTGGTGCCTATAGCTATCTCTATGCCATCTTAGGAGAATTCCCAGCCTGGTTGGCAGGTTGGTTAACCATGATGGAGTTCATGACAGCCATATCGGGTGTGGCTTCTGGTTGGGCAGCGTATTTTAAAGGGCTTCTCTCTCAATACGGGATAGCCCTTCCTCAGGCTTTAAATGGTACCTTTAATCCTCAAGCAGGGACGTTTGTTGATTTATTACCTATTCTTGTCTTGGTCTTGGTGACCTCGCTTGTTCTACTTAATGCGAAAGCCGCCTTACGCTTTAATTCTATTCTAGTTATTCTGAAATTTTCCGCTTTAGCTCTCTTTGTTTTAGTAGGAATCTGGCATATCAAACTTGATAACTGGAGTAATTTTGCCCCCTATGGTTTTGGACAAATCTATGGCGCTAGTACTGGTATTATGGCTGGTGCGTCCTTGATGTTCTTTGGTTTTTTGGGCTTTGAATCCATCTCTATGGCTGTAGATGAAGTCAAGACTCCTCAAAAAAATATTCCTAGGGGGATTGTCTTATCGCTTTCTATCGTAACCATTCTTTATGCCTTGGTGACGCTTGTTTTGACTGGTGTGGTTCACTATAGTCATCTAAATGTCGACGATGCCGTTGCCTTTGCCCTTCGCAGCGTTGGGATTAGTTGGGCAGCTAATTATGTGTCATTGGTGGCTATCTTGACCTTGATTACGGTTTGTATCTCGATGACTTATGCCCTATCTCGTATGATTTACAGTTTAGCGCGTGACGGCTTGATGCCTGCTACCTTTAAAGAACTGACCAAAACAAGCAAGGTACCAAAAAATGCTACTATCTTGACTGGTCTAGCTTCAGCAGTAGCAGCAGGAATGTTCCCTCTTGCTAGTATCGCAGCCTTCTTAAATATTTGTACCCTAGCCTACTTGATTATGCTAGCTTACGGCCTGATTCGCTTACGGAGAGAAAAGGGGATGCCCAAAGCTGGAGAATTTAAAACACCATTGGTACCTCTGTTACCAATTTTATCAATCATCATTTGTCTATCCTTTATGTTGCAGTATAATATGGAAACCTGGATTGCTTTCCTAGTTGCATTGTTAGTAGGAAGTATCATTTACTTTACTTATGGCTATAAGCATTCTACCATAGAAGAATAATACTCTTCGAAAATCTCTTCAAACCACGTCAGCTTCGCCTTGCCGTATGTATGGTTACTGACTTCGTCAGTTTCATCTACAACCTCAAAACAGTGTTTTGAGCAGCCTGCGGCTAGCTTCCTAATTTGCTCTTTGATTTTCATTGAGTATATAAAGTGAGAATCTGTTGAGTTGTTCAAACTCAGCAGATTTTTATATGTGAAAGAAATTTCAATTTTTTTCTAAAAATAGCTTGACAGATTAAATTTTTAGGAGTAGAATGTTTACCAGTTAATTAAATAGTTAAGGAGTTATCTATGAAGAAAAAAAGTTTATTTTTAGTATTGTTAAGTATCTTTCTTTTGTGTTTAGGTGCTTGTGGGCAGAAGGAAAGTCAGACAGGGAAAGGGATGAAAATTGTAACTAGTTTTTATCCTATCTATGCTATGGTCAAGGAAGTATCTGGTGATTTGAATGATGTTCGAATGATTCAGTCAAGTAGTGGAATTCACTCCTTTGAACCTTCGGCAAATGACATCGCGGCCATCTATGATGCAGATGTCTTTGTTTACCATTCGCATACGCTTGAATCTTGGGCAGGAAGTCTGGATCCCAATCTAAAAAAATCTAAAGTGAAGGTTTTAGAGGCTTCAGAGGGAATGACTTTAGACCGCGTCCCAGGGCTAGAAGATGTGGAAGCAGGGGATGGAGTTGATGAAAAAACGCTCTATGATCCTCATACTTGGCTAGATCCTGAAAAAGCTGGAGAAGAAGCCCAAATTATTGCTGATAAACTTTCAGAGGTTGATAGTGAGCATAAAGAGACTTATCAGAAAAATGCGCAAGCCTTTATCAAAAAAGCTCAAGAATTGACTAAGAAATTCCAGCCTAGATTTGAAAAAGCGAGTCAGAAAACCTTTGTAACACAACATACAGCCTTTTCTTATCTAGCGAAGCGATTTGGACTCAATCAACTTGGAATCGCTGGTATCTCTCCTGAACAGGAACCAAGTCCAAGACAACTAACAGAAATTCAGGAATTTGTTAAGACCTATAAGGTTAAGACGATTTTTACAGAAAGTAATGCTTCTTCAAAAGTAGCTGAAACTCTTGTCAAATCAACAGGTGTGGGGCTTAAAACTCTGAATCCTTTAGAGGCAGACCCACAAAATGACAAGACTTATCTCGAAAATCTTGAAGAAAATATGAGTGTTTTAGCAGAAGAATTGAAATGAGGAAAGAATGAAAATCAATAAAAAATATGTAGCGGGTTCAGTGGCAGTTCTTGCCCTAAGTGTTTGTTCCTATGAACTTGGTCGTTACCAAGCTGGTCAAGTTAAGAAAGATTCTAATCGAGTAGCTTATATAGATGGTGATCAGGCTGGTCAAAAAGCAGAGAACTTGACACCAGATGAAGTCAGTAAGAGAGAGGGAATCAACGCCGAACAAATTGTTATCAAGATTACGGATCAAGGTTATGTGACCTCTCATGGAGATCATTATCATTACTATAATGGCAAGGTTCCTTTTGACGCTATCATCAGTGAAGAACTGCTGATGAAAGATCCGAATTATCAGTTGAAGGATTCAGACATTGTCAATGAAATCAAGGGTGGTTATGTGATTAAGGTAGACGGGAAATACTATGTTTACCTCAAGGATGCCGCCCATGCGGACAATATTCGTACAAAAGAAGAGATTAAACGTCAGAAGCAGGAACATAGTAGTAATCACGGGGGTGCTTCTAATGATCAGGCAGTAGTTGCAGCCAGAGCTCAAGGACGCTATACAACGGATGATGGTTATATCTTTAATGCCTCTGATATCATTGAGGATACGGGTGATGCCTATATCGTTCCTCATGGCAATCACTTCCACTATATTCCGAAGAGTGATTTGTCTGCCAGCGAATTAGCTGCTGCCCAAGCCTTCTTATCTGGAAAAGGTGATCAATTAAGTACAGTTGAATATCGTTCAAGCAGAGCTGAAACAAGATCTAGTGTGAGAACAAGTCAATATGAGTCTCCTCAAAATCCTGCAGCAGCTCCTGAGAGTCAAAATGAGGATTTGGATAGTCTCCTCCAAGAATTGTACGCTTTGCCACTTAGCCAACGTCATGTGGAGTCTGATGGATTAGTATTTGACCCAGCACAGATTACAAAACGTACTGCCAATGGTGTGGCAGTTCCTCACGGAGATCATTTCCATTTCATTCCTTATTCGCAAATGTCTGCTTTGGAAGAAAAATTGGCTCGAAATCTACCAATTGGAGGTCAGCCAGTTCAAAGTCATTCTAATAATACGAAACCAAGCAGTCCTGAGAGAACAAGTTCAACACCAAGTTCAACCATTAAACCAAACTTTAATCTCAATACGCCGGCACCGAATCGAGGAACTGGAGGAGCTTATACAACGGATGATGGGTATGTCTTTAGTCCGACAGATGTGATTGAAGATACAGGTGACGCTT
>NZ_KV802690.1:651271-664296 GCF_001810785.1 Streptococcus sp. HMSC073F11 | reverse complement strand
TCTTCTTATAATATTGAAAAAGTCTGTGATGTGATTGAAGATACAGGTGACGCTTTTGTTGTACCGCATGGAAATCATTTCCACTATATTCCTAAGAGTGATTTGTCAGCAGGAGAATTGGCTGCTGCTCAAGCCTATTGGAATGGGAAGCAGGGCTCACATTCTGCCACAAGCTCAAGTAAACCAAGTAGTGATAATGCTAAACCAGCCCAACCAAGTTTGACAGAGACTCCAAACCTGACTGTCACACCAACATATCATCAAAATCATGGGGAAGACATTTCAACACTTTTAAGTGAATTGTATGCCAAACCTTTGTCAGAACGCCATGTGGAATCGGATGGACTAGTCTTTGATCCGGCACAAATCATCAAACGTACAGCTAACGGTGTAGCAGTGCCTCACGGAGACCATTATCACTTTATTCCTTATTCACAAATGTCACCGCTGGAAGAAAAATTGGCTCGTATGATAGCTGTTAAGGGACAAAATGGCAGTGTCTTGCCAAGTGTTACTCCTCTGAAGCCGGCTCCTACTACCAAACCTCAAGCACCAGTGGAAAATAAACCGACTGAACTTGATGTCAACCAGGTTGTTAGAAAAGTTGGTGATGGTTATATTTTCGAGGATAAGGGCGCTAGTCGTTATGTTCTAGCTAAAGACTTAGCCAAGGATAAGATTGACGCTATTGAAAATCTCTTGTCAAAGAAAACTCAAGAGACGCATGCCCTAGTTGCGAAGAAAGAAAATGTCACTCCTCGTGACCAAGAATTTTATGATAAAGCATATAATTTATTGACCGAAGCTCATAAAGCCTTGTCTGAAAATAAGGGGCGTACTTCTGATTTCCAAGCCTTAAACAAATTAGCAGAACGCTTGAATAATGAATCTTCTAATAAAGGAAAATTGGTAGATGATTTATTGTCATTCTTAGCACCAATTACCCATCCAGAACGTCTCGGAAAACCAAATGCTCAAATTGCTTATACAGATGTTGAAATTAAATTAGCGAAATTAGCAGGTAAGTATACAACAGAAGATGGGTATATCTTTGACATTCGTGATATTACCAGTGATGAGGGAGATGCTTATGTAACTCCGCATATGACCCATAGTCATTGGATTAAGAAAGAGAGCTTGTCTGAAGCTGAAAGAGTAGCAGCCCAGGCTTATGCTAAAGAGAAAGGTTTGACACCTCCTTCAACAGAGAATCAGGGTTCAGGAGATACTGAGGTTAAAGGAGTAGAAGCAATCTATAATAAAGTGAAAGCAGCTAAGAAGGTCCCACTTGATCATATTCCTTACAATCTACAACATACTGTTGAAGTAAAAAATGGTAGCTTAATTATACCTCATTACGACCATTACCATAACATTAAATTTGGTTGGTTTGATGAAGGACTCTATGAAGCACCTAAGGGTTATAGCCTGGAGGATCTCTTTGCGACTGTAAAATATTACGTTGAACATCCTGAAGAACGTCCTCACTCAGATAATGGTTGGGGAAATGCCAGCGACCATGTTCGTAAAAATAAGGCAGACCAAGACAGTAAATCTGATGAAGATAAGGAAGATCGTCATGAATCAGACGAGTCAACTCGTCCTGAATCCAATGAAAAAGAAAATCATACAGGTTCAACCCCTTCAGTAGATAATCTTTATAAACCGAGCACTGATGAAGACGAGACAGAAGAAGTATCTAAAGATACAACAGACGAAGCTGAAGTACCTCAAGTAGAAACCGAAAAAGTAGAAGCCAAACTCAAAGAAGTAGAAGCTCTACTTGCTAAAGTAACGGATGCTAGTTTGAAAGACAATGTGACAGAGAGCCTATCTGGTTTACGAAATAATCTGAGTCTTCAAACCATGGATAATAATGGCATCATGGCAGAAGCAGAGAAACTACTTGCTTTGTTAAAAGGTAGTGAGTCAGTTACGACGAAACCAGAAGCATAAGTTTATCCTATTAAATCAAAATGATGTAAGAGTCAGTAGCAATACTGGCTTTTATTTTTTTAAAATGACATAAAAATCTTGACAGATAAACTTAAAAAAGGTAAACTATTTACTGGTTAATTAATTGGTTAAATAACCAGTTTAGAAAAACTGTTTAACCGAGAAAAAGAAGTTAAGAAAAGCTTCATCATTTATTGAAATGAGGGATTTATGAAATTCAGTAAAAAGTATATTGCAGCCGGATCAGCTGTTATCGTATCCTTGAGTCTTTGCGCCTATGCACTGAACCAGCATCGCTCGCAGGAAAATAAGGACAATAATCGTGTCTCTTATGTGGATGGCAGTCAGTCAAGTCAGAAAACTGAAAACTTGACACCAGATCAGGTTAGCCAGAAAGAAGGAATTCAGGCTGAGCAAATTGTCATCAAAATTACAGATCAGGGCTATGTGACGTCACACGGTGATCACTATCATTATTATAACGGGAAAGTTCCTTATGATGCCCTCTTTAGTGAAGAACTTTTGATGAAGGATCCAAACTATCAACTTAAGGATGGAGATATTGTCAATGAAGTCAAGGGTGGTTATATCATCAAGGTAGATGGAAAATATTATGTCTACCTGAAAGATGCAGCTCATGCTGATAATATTCGAACTAAAGATGAAATCAACCGTCAAAAACAAGAACATGTCAAAGATAATGAGAAGGTCAGCTCTGATGTTGCTGTAGCAAGGTCTCAGGGACGCTATACGACAGATGATGGTTATGTCTTTAATCCAGCTGATATTATCGAAGATACTGGTGATGCTTATATCGTTCCTCACGGAGGACACTATCACTACATTCCAAAAAGTGATTTGTCTGCTAGTGAATTAGCAGCCGCTAAAGCTCATCTGGCTGGTAAAAATACGCAACCGAGCCAGTTAAGCTATTCTTCAACAGCTAGTGATAATACTAATCAAGCTATAGAGAAAGAATCAACTAGCAAGCCAGAAAGCAAAGTTGAAAATCTCCAAAGTTTATTGAAAGAACTCTACGATTCACCTAGCGACAAACGTTACAGTGAATCAGATGGTCTGGTCTTTGACCCTGCTAAGATTATCAGTCGTACACCAAATGGAGTTGCGATTCCGCATGGTGACCATTATCACTTTATTCCTTACAGCAAGCTCTCTCCTTTAGAAGAAAAGATTGCTAGAATGGTGCCTATCGGTGGAACTGGTTCGACAGTTTCTACAAATGAAAAACCTCATGAAATAGCGTCTAGTCTAGGAAGTCTTCCAAGTAATCCATCTATATTGAATAATGCTTCTTCAACGTTAAATAAGGAAATTCCTTCAACATCTGATGGTTATATCTTTAATCCAAAAGATATCGTTGAAGAAACAGCCACAGCTTATATTGTAAGACATGGTGATCATTTCCATTACATTCCTAAGTCGAATCAAATTGGTCAACCGACTCTTCCAAATAATGGTCTAACAACACCTTCGCCATCTCTTCCAATCAATCCAGGAACTTCACATGAGGAACATGAAGAAGATGGGCACGGCTTTGATGCTAATCGTATTATTGCGGAGGATGAGCAAGGATTTATCATGAATCACGGTGACCACAATCATTACTTCTTCAAGAAGGATTTGACTGCTGATCAAATCAAGTCCGCACAAGACCACTTGAAAGGTGTAAATACAGCAACACCAAATCCAGCTCATGATGACGATCACGATGAAGATCATCATGGACACCATCATGATGAAGACCATGATCATGGTTTTGATGTTAATCGTGTCATCAGTGAGGATGAGCAAGGTTTTGTCATGAGTCACGGAGACCATAATCATTACTTCTTCAAGAAGGATTTGACAGCAGAGCAAATTAAGGCTGCACAAGACCATTTGAAAACACATCATGATGCAGAGCCTGTAAAACCTCTTGCTAAAACGGTAGAGTCTTTCTCAAGAGATGCTAGCGATGAAGAAAAGATTGCTTATATTTCGAAGACATACGGCGTTCCACTTGAAGCGATTAGAATTTCAAACGGATTCTTTGTTTTTGGAAATCCAGACCAAGCCTACGATCCAAC
Source organism: Streptococcus sp. HMSC073F11 (assembly GCF_001810785.1). Classification (GTDB taxonomy): domain Bacteria; phylum Bacillota; class Bacilli; order Lactobacillales; family Streptococcaceae; genus Streptococcus. The sequence continues at coordinate 660,253 of NZ_KV802690.1, read as the reverse complement.
TCATATCCACCCATATGCTGTTCGTAAGGAACATGTTCGTTTGCCACTCCAAACTGGCAATCCAGAACTTGATTTCCTAAACGAACTCTACACGACTGCTTTGAGAGATGGCGTGTCTCCGTATAGCTTACAGGTAGAAAATGGTAGTTTTGTGATTCCTCATGGCGACCACAATCACTACATCAAGGTTCAAACTAAGGGGTATGAAGTGGCTTTGAAAAACAAGATTCCAGCTCTACAATCCAATTATCAACCTGGAGCTTTTGATGAGAAGGCAGTCTTGGAAAAAGTGGATCAACTTCTAGCTGATAGCAGAAGTATCTATAAAGACAAGCCTATTGAACAAAGACAGATTGAGTTAGCCTTAGGTCAGTTTACTGAAAACATGAAGAAACTGGCAACTAACTCTACAGCAGGTTATCTTACAACACTGGATCGCTTTGATAAGCAATATATCCATATTGATGAAAGTGTCAAACCAGTTGAAACAAGTCCATTAGACAAGAAATATCAAGCATTAATTGATAAAATTAATACACTAGATACTGATAGCTATGGGCTTCCTAAGAAAGACCTTCTCGTTCGACTTCAAGAGGCTAAGTTGGCAAAAGATGCGGCTGGTTTGGCAGCGGTTGAATCACAACTTCAAGCTCTTCAAGACTTTAATGATCGAACAGGTGTTACAACTGTAGAATACATCAAGTATTTCTACGAACACGTAAATGACGGTCGTTTAAATGATGAACTTCGGAACAAAGTAGCTCAGTTGACTTGGACCTTGTATCAATCTCAATCTTTCCTTAAGGCAGCAGAATTGAACAGACTATTCCCAAGCATCTATCAGGCAAAACAAGAAGTGGAAGAAGCTTTGAAAGCTCAGCCAACTACTGCGAAATCAAGTCAAACAGTTCTAGATACTGAAAAAGTAGATAATCAAAGTGCCAAGACAGCTATTTATGGCTTCTTGAAAGAATTGTACGGAGACTTTATGCCTGAAGAACACGTCAATCATGTTAGCAAGGAAGAAGTAGAAAGTCTTTTGAGCAAGGCAAATCAACTCTTGGAACAAATCCAAGAAGAAGGAATCAGACAATCCTTGGCAGAAGAAGTAGAAAATCTCAAAGCTGCCACAAACAAGGCTGATGCAGACTTGGATGAAGTAAACAGTCAGGTAAAAGATGTCTTGACTCGTATCGCTAGCGCCCTCCAACAAGAGAAGGAAAATGCTGAGCAAGATCCTCAGACACTTGTACTCTATCAAAAACTCTACGATATTCTCATGTCGCTTCACGCATATTTAGAAAACAATAAGGGGTCTGATGCAGACTTTGATAAGGTGGATGCATTACTAGACCAACTTTCTGCTAAGAGTAAGGATAAGGCTGCTTTACTTGAATTGACAAAAGCTATTCTGGTCTTGAATCAAGAAATTAAGTCAAAATCAAGCGCGAGTGAAGAAGCAACTCCAGCGACAAATGCTGAAGCAAATGGTGAGAACACAAGTTCCGAAACTGAAACATCAGCAGCTGCGGAATCTAACAGTGAAACTGCAAGTGACGAAAACAAACCAAGCAACACAACAGATTCTAAACCTGCTGAACCAGCTTCAGAAAAGGAAACAACAGAATCTACAACAAGTACTGGAAATCAAGAAAAACCAGCAGAATAAAAAGAAAGGCGAAGTAGCTAAGCTACCTCGTCTTTTTAGTCTTTATAAGCTACGATACCAATGATTGTATCAACTGCACGTTCCATAGTCTGAAGGCTGACGTATTCAAAACGACCGTGCATATTCTCGCCACCAGCAAAGATATTAGGAGTTGGGATTCCCATAAAGGAAATCTTAGAGCCGTCTGTCCCTCCACGGATTGGTTCGATTATAGGAGTGATCCCCAAATCTTCCATAACGGCTTTAGCAATGGTAATTGGAGTCATATCTTTTTCAATGACTTCTTTCATATTGTAGTACTGGTCTGTCAAGTTTAGAGTGACACGGTCGCTACCAAGTTCTTGATTCATCTTATCAGCGATAGACTGCATTGCTGCTTTACGAGCTTCAAAGGCATCTTTTTCAAAATCACGAATGATGTAGCTTGCACGCGCCTCTTCGACACTACCTATCACATCCATTAGGTGGTAGAAGCCTTGGTAACCTTCTGTTAACTCGGGTCGGTCATTCTCTGGAAGTTGATTATGAAAATCAATTGCTAGCTGAAGGGCATTGACCATCTGCCCTTTGGCAGTACCAGGGTGGACATTGCGTCCTTGGAAATGCAATTCAGCACCAGCGGCTGAGAAGGTCTCGTACTGAAGTTCTCCGAGAGGTCCGCCATCTACAGTATAGGCAAAATCTACATCGAAATCTTCTGCATCAAATTTATTGGCACCAACACCGATTTCTTCATCTGGACCAAAACCAACACGAATCTCACAGTGCTTGATTTCAGGATGGGCAGTCAGATATTCAATAGCAGTCATAATTTCAGCAATCCCTGACTTGTCATCAGCACCTAGTAAGGTTGTTCCATCGGTTGTGATGAGCGTTTGTCCTGGATATTTCTCTAGACTCTTAAAGTCAGCTGGATCGAGTTTGAAACCAGAATTTCCAAGTTCAATCACACCACCATCGTAGTTTTCAATTACCTGTGGCTTGACTCCTTCGGCATTAAAATCAGCAGTATCCATGTGGGAGATGAAGCCAATCTTACGTGTTAAAGATGGATCATTGGCTGGTAAGGTCCCAATTGCAAAACCATTTGGTAGATAATAAACATTTTGTAATCCAACACGTTTCATTTCAGGAATAAGAACATTGGTTGCGAAGTCAACCTGACTCTGTGTACTTGGAGTAGTAGTAGAGTGTTCATCAGAGCGCGTGTTGACCTTAACGTAGGTCAAGAAGCGGTCCAAGAGATTGGGGTAAGTCATAAAAAACTCCTTTTGAATTCATTTTTTCCATTGTATCATAGAAAGAAAAGAAAAACAAAAGACAGAAGTTAGAGAAATTCGCTATGTTGGCGTTTACTTATTAATGGATAAATGATAAAATAAACTTGATAAAAATATCACAAGGAAGCGATTATGAAAAAAGCAATTTTAATGATGACTTTCGGTTCACCAGAAGAGATTACCTTTGAAGGTGTGGCTGATTTTTTCACAAATATTCGTCGTGGAGTGAGACCTCAAGACCATGAGATTCAAACTCTCTATGATAATTATGTACGAATTGGAGGCACGCCTCTGCAAAGAATTACGCGTGAAGAGGTTGCCTTGGTAGAAGCTAGGCTAGGAAATGAATATAGTGTCTATTTTGCCAATAAGTTTTCTAGACCCTTTATCCCAGACGTGATTGGTCAGATGGAAGCAGACGGAATCGAGCAATGTATTTGTTTGATTTTGGAGCCTCATTATTCTTTTTACTCTGTCATGGGTTATGAGAAATTTTTAGAAAGCAAGCAAATTCAGTTTTTGGTCATTAAGGACTGGTATCAAGAAGAGGCCTTGCTAAACTATTGGGCAGATGAAATTGCTAAGATTTTAAAAGATGAAGTGAAGCAGGATAGCTTTAAAGTCATCTTTTCAGCCCATAGTGTACCCATTTTTGCCTTGGATTTTGGCGATCCTTATATCGATCAAATTTTTGAAAATAGCAAGCTAGTCGCTGAAAAACTAGGTTTGAGTTCCGAGCAATATACCAACACTTGGCAGAGTGAAAGTGATATTGGTATTCCATGGATTAAGCCAGATGTTTTGGAGTATCTCAGAGAACAGACAGAACATCCAGACCATTATATTTTTGTACCTATTAGTTTCATCAGTGAGCATATTGAGGTCTTGTTTGACAACGATGTGGAATGTTATGACTTGTGTCAAGAATTGGGTGTGAACTACCATCGACCACCAATGCCAAATACGGATTCTCGCTTGATTGATGCCTTGATCAATACCGTCAGAGCCAATGAACATCAAGAGTTTAAGGAATTTCTCCCAGAAGAAGAAACCTTTGATGAGTTAGTTCCTTCAGACGAGACTAAAAATATCTTGGCCGAATCTCAAGATTTACAAATGCCGGAGTTTGTGAAAAAACTGATTGAGAAAAAAGGTCGGGAAAATGTTAAGATGCCTTATCTTATTAAGAAAATGCTTGAGAAAGCAGGTAAGTTACCGAAAGAGTAAAGAAAAAAGGATTTAGCTTTGTGCTAAATCCTTTTAATCGATTATTTTTTCTCAAGAAGGGCTTTGATTTCTTGAAGTACTTCCAACTCAGTTGGACCAGCTGGAGCTTCCTCAGCAGCTTCTTTCTTAGTAAGACTTTGAGCTTTTTCAATACCTTTGATTACAAAGAAGAGAACAGTACCGATAACTAGGAAGTTGATAACAGCGCTCAAGAATTTACCATATGTAACACCATTCCAAGCAAGATCAGCGATGTTTTGTACTTTCGCAGCTTCCAAGGCTGGATTCAAAATAAGTGGAGTGATGATATCGTTAACAAGTGATGTAACGATTGCACCAAAAGCAGAGGCAATGATCACACCGACAGCAAGGTCAACAACATTACCACGAAGCAAAAATGCTTTAAGATCTTTTAACATTTTCATTTTCCCTTTCAAAAAATTTTTACTCTTAATTATATATTAATTAAGAAGCTCTTGCAAGGTATATGCTTAAATTTTTTCTTATTTTTTAAAAATAAATACCTTACTAAAAATGTAATTGAGGATAATTATTAAGAATTGTGAAATAACTGTTTCAATACTATTAACTTTGTCAATATTATCATTTACAAATTGTCCGATAATATTAGGAAATTGGCTTACAAAGAGAAAAGTTAAAAACAAGTCTAACAGAAAAGTAGAAAGACGTGCTATAGTAAATTTTACTAAACGGATTGACCAATTCTCTCTAGCTTGCTTAAAGACAAGCCTATCATTTGTAATAAAGGCAAATAGGATACCGATAATATTTGCTAGTCCAGTAGCAAGGAGTTCTTGATGGGTTAATTGATAAATGACTAATCTGGATAGAATGGAGACAAGAGTAGTTGCTATTCCAAAAAGGAGATAGGCTAAAAGTTCGTTATTTAAAATATCAGTGATTGTTTTTTTCATGTTTTAAGTATAGCATAAAGCAGGCTATTGTGGTATACTAGTAAAGTTGATTGAATCAACCCTTGGTGCTTAGCTTCTTTCACCAAGCATATTATACACGGGAAACCGCCAAAGGAGGGAAAATGAAAAAATTAACTATTCGTGATGTAGCAGAAGATCCTGTTGAAACGAATACAGGAGCTTCAATTGTTAGCACCCAAGGCGGAAATATAGTCCTTTCAGATGGTTCAATGGTTGCTCCTGAGGTATTAGGTGGAACAGTCAACGAGGATCAGACAATTTCCGTTACTGATAAAGATGGTAATCTCAAAACACTTCCAAACACTGGAACAGCAGAAAGTATTCTAAGTACTATTGGTGGCATGTTGTTGACAGCAGTAGGTTACTTTTACAAGAAAAAACTATTTTAATTAAGAAAAGGAGAGATATATGACAGAAAAAACACAAGGACACGGATATTTCCGTAAGAAAAAATGGGCTAAAGGCCTGGTATCAGGAATTGCAGTTGCAGGTATTGTAGCCTTCTCTGCAGGTTCTGTATTGGCGGATGAAGCAGTTCAGCCTGAAATTGAAAACGACAATAACATGTACGCTACACAAGCTGGTAAAACAACAGGAAGCCAGTCCGTAGCGATTGATAATAGTGCAGTCACAAAGGCTGCTGACAAGGCTAAACAAGCTGGAGTAGTTGTATCTGAGACATCAAGCATTGATAAGGGTACAAATACTACCTCATCAAGTCTTGAACAGTCTAAGGCTGAGATTAAACAAGACCAGACTAAGCAAATAAAGGCACTTGAAGAAACGACTGAAAAACAAGTTCAAAACAATGAAGCCTTTAAGGAAGCGCAGGAAGCCATTCAAGCTAATAATAGCTTTGTGGCCACTGAAAAAGGCAAGCACGAACAATCAACAACTGTTACAGTGACGAATGATGGTTCGACTGCCACAGATGGGACAGCGACTCAAAACAACAAAGCTACTCAAACAGCTAAGAAAGTCTTAGCAGGAAATCAGCAAGCTGTCTCAACCTACCTGGAAGAAAAAGGGAAGTACGAAGCTACTGTCAAACAAGCTACTGAATTAAATCAAGCAGTAGAAGCTGCTGCAATAGATTTGGAGAAAAAGTATGTAACGGTTAAGGTTGTGACACGTACCGTTTCTTCAATCGCAGAAGTAGAAGAATTGAAGAAACAAAATGACAAAGCTATTGCAACTGCAAAAAGCAAAGTGGAGCTTAACAAAGCCATCATGGCTGCCTATGCAGAGAAGAAGAATGCTAGTGATCAAGTTAATCAAGATGCTGATCGTAAATCAACAGATTTGAAAAACTCTGGTGTACTTTTAACCTCTAAAACACAGGAAGTTTCTTCAGCTGATGAAGCGAAGCAAATTGGGGAACAAAACCAAGCAGCTTATGACAAAGCTAAGCAGACCCAAGCGGAATGGCAGAAGAAGTACGATGAGCTTCGAGCTAAGACAAGCACGGAAGGCTACATAAAAGAAGTAGTCTTGCAAGCCATTAGTGTTGCGACAGCAAATCCTGAAGCAACAGTGGAGTCCTCTGCTCCAGGAGCGCAGGTAACTACTAAAGGTTACATTCTCTCATCAAAAGGAACCTCAGGCTATGCTCGTATTCTTGACTCGACTAAAGTCTTGAAACACGAGGATGTTGGCACTGGATGGAAAACAGAAGTTGACTACACTAATCTGAAAGGTTTGACTGTTTCAACTGCAGATGGTAAAAAGCATGATATTTCTCGTATCCATCGAAAATTCGAGATTCTTAATCAAGGGAAGACAGGATTGAATGATGTCTATGTCTTGAATGACCCAACAGAAGGATTCGTAGTAGCTCGTAACGATGGAACCGGTGTACCAGCAGACTACATGAATTTCTTGGTTACGGATACCTACTACTACAACGTGGATGGGAAAGAAGTAGCTTTCAAAGCAAGTGAAAAGACTCCTGCAACCCTGACCTATTCTTCACTCAATCACAATCGTATTGGTTGGGAAGGTGCGAAAGCCATTAACGGAACTCATGTTGAAATTAACGGCTCAACTGTAAGCTATAACAAGAATAATGGTTATGTTCGCGCTGAAGGCTACAACGACCAACAAGATGTGGGGCATCTTTGGGATAAATCTGACTCACCTTACCAATACAAGGGAGCTGCACTTGGTGTCTTTAAGGAAGGGACAGCCTTCACATCCGAATTTATCCAATGGGATGGACCAGATAATTCAGGTGGCCAAACTTTCTGGTTTGCTTTGAATACGAAGGCTTTAGCGCCGGTTGTTGGAGTTCCAGCTACTGCAACCATTACTAAAACAACCGTGAAGCCAGTTAAGACTGAACCTGTATCAGCTGAATTGGTCAATGCGAAAAATCCAGCCAAACCAACCTTGGCGCTTAAAACTCTATCTGAAACTAAAAATCAGAAGTTATCCGCAAGCTATCACGGTTACAAATTGCAGTATAAACCTACTGTCCGCAAGTCTGTATCTGACACAGATAAAACGAATACAGATGGCCAAACAGTTGCTAAAAACGATACGCAGCTCTACACATTGAATCATGACAATATCTATGCGAACCTTAAAAAAGGTGACAAGATTACTATCATTGATCCACTCGAAGCTGGAGCAGTTCCTGATGTAGCTGTGACGAAAGCAACTGCAGAGAAAGCGGGATGGAGCGTTGCCTATGATGCAGGAAAGAATACTTATACCTTTACTGCAACCTACGAAGGGAAGCGCTTAGAAGCTCCTGTGATTACCTGGAAACCAATCTATGACAAGGGCTTCTATGACAACACTTATAAAATGTTAGTGAATAACTATGAAGTTTTCTCAAATACTGTTACGAACTACACTCCAAGACCTCCAAAACCAGTCAAATCTGTGTTAGATCATTCTGGAAAGGATATCAATGGTGCTAAAACATTTGATCGTAACGTGACCTTCCGCTTGATGACAGACTACAGTTCTTATGCCAAAACTCTTGCTTCAGCGAGCGCACTTGGTAAGGAGTTTGCAATCTTAGATGATGTTCAAGACAAAGCCTTCACAGTTGACCACAGCAAGATCAAGATGACTGCTGCTGGTAAAGACGTGAAAAACCTATTTGACATGTATCATGTACTTTCAGATGCAGGACGTACTGATGCAATCAATAAAATTTTGAAGGAATTGAACTTGCAACCTAAAGGTGAGTTCTATCTCTGGGTAGCCAAGGATTCTAAGAGTTTCTATCAGAACTACGTGAAACCAAATAAGAATGTTACTGTTGATCTTCCAGCCAAACTCTTGATTAAAGCAGGGGAAAAAGTCGAGAATGACTTTAAACAGATTGACTTTGGGAATGGCTATCAATCGAATCTTGTAACAATTGAAGTTCCAAATGTTAATCCAGAAAAACATGTACTTGATAGAACTGGTAAGAAAGTCCTTGATGGCAAAGAAGTTCAGATAGGTGATTTTGTTCAGTACCTCCTTGATGGAGTAACTGTTCCAGAAAAACATGATACATTGTACCAATATGATGGTTTGGATAAGCTCGATACGAAGCATGATCGCTATACTGGTAATTGGAAGGGTATCATTAAGGGGACAGAATATACAGCAGAAAAAGAGCTTGTGTTACCTTATGATGTGACATTGAAGAATGGTAAAGTGATTAAGGCAGGCGATAAGATTGAAAAAGGTAGCTCTTATGCCTTCACCTTTGAATTTAACCAAGGTACCAATTCAGAGTTCATTAAGAAACTTGTAACTGTTAAGTGGGATGCCAAAGGTGGTCAATGGTCTTACGTTATCAATCAAGATTTCTTGAACTCTCTAGGAATTAAAGGAACATTTGATGCAG
>NZ_KV802690.1:650388-651171 GCF_001810785.1 Streptococcus sp. HMSC073F11 | reverse complement strand
TAGGAATTAAAGGAACATTTGATGCAGACTTCTACATTGAAGTTGAGCGTATTGAAACTGGTGATAAGATTGAGAATACTTTCGTCAATATTGTTAATAAACAAGAAATGACTGCGAAGGTTATTACTCGTACACCAGAGCCACCTAAACCAAAACACCCAGAAAAACATGCACTTGATAAAACAGGTCAGAAAGTCCTTGACGGTAAAGAAGTTCAAATGGGTGAGTTGATTCAGTACCTTCTTGATGGTTCAATGATTCCAGAAAGACACCATACGTTGTCTCAATATGACGGTTTGGATAAGCTCGATACGAAGCATGACCGATATACTGGGAACTGGAAAGGTATCGTTAAAGGAACAGAATATACTGCTGAAAAAGAGCTTGTGTTACCTTATGATGTGACATTGAAGGATGGTAAAGTGGTTAAGGCAGGGGATAAGATTGCCAAAGGTAGCTCTTATGCCTTTACCTTTGAGTTCAACCAAGGCACAAATTCTGAGTTCATCAAGAAACTTGTGACTGTTAAGTGGGATGACAAAAGTGGTCAGTGGTCTTATGTTATCAATCAAGATTTCTTAAACTCTCTAGGAATTAAAGGAACATTTGATGCAGACTTCTATATTGAAGTTGAGCGTATTGCGGCTGGAGAAGTTGAGAATACTTTTGTCAATATTGTCAATGGACAAGAAATGACTGCGAAGGTAACAACCCACACTCCAGAACCAAAACCAGAACCAAAACCAGAACCAAAACCAAAACCAGAACCAAAACCAGAGCCAA